>JBDNHE010000209.1:0-70879 GCA_041688945.1 Gemmatimonadota bacterium
CCATCCTGCGCACTGACCCCCGTGGAAAATCCGATAGTCGCAAACCCAAGACCAGCGAGAACCAATACTGTCTTTTTCACATTCCTCACTTTCCGCACCATCCCCAGACCGTGTGACTCCCGCAGAGCAAACCCTGCACCGAACGGTAAACGCTCGCTAGCCGAGTCTCCGCAAGCAAGTCTATGGCGGTCCATGGCGACGAGAGACCCAGCGGACTCTGGCGTCTGACTCCGCGTCGGTGCAGTGTGAGCCCCGGCCACCCGGGAGATCAGGCAACAAGGAGAACAGGGCGAATCCGTGCGCGAATCACTCCCGGATACCATCCGATTCCAGGACTGCGAGGTCTCTTCACTCCTGCTCAGACCAGAGGGGGCGGAGTCCCTGCTCGTTCTGGCCCATGGAGCCGGCGCGGGAATGACCCACCTGTTCATGGAACGCTTCGCCAGCGCCCTGGCCGAAGTGAAGGTTGCCACGCTGCGGTTCAACTTTCCGTACATGGAGAAGGGCGGCTGGCCCCCCGATCGTCCGGCTGCGCTCGTCGACACGGTGTCGGCTGCAGTCGCTCGGGGGATTGAGCTGGCGGGAGACCTGTCTGTTTTTGCAGGCGGCAAGTCGATGGGGGGGCGAATGACCTCCACGGCATCGTCCGAGGGCCGATTGGCATCGGGCGTGCAGGGCCTCGTTTTCGTGGGGTTTCCGCTCCACCCGGTCGGCAAACCTTCAACTGGCCGTGCCGAGCATCTGGCCGAGGTCGGGCAACCGATGCTGTTCCTGCAGGGATCACGAGATCGCCTGGCCACGCCGACGTTGTTGCTCCCTGTACTGGCCGCGCTCGGTGATCGGGCCGAGATTCACATGATCGACGATGCCGATCATGGGTTCCATGTACCCAAGCGGTCCGGGCGTACTGACGACGAAGTGATCGTCGATCTGGCCGAGCGTACCGCGGGGTTCATGAGGTCTCGATGCTAGTGTGGTGTATCAAAAGAGTCTCGGCCATTCGAACGCCGATGCATCCGGTCCTGTGTCGTTGCCCCGAGTCGGGATAGCGTTGCTATCCCTCGTCGTGGCGCCTCGCAGGATCCGGCGCCTCGGCGCTCTCGGTGGCTCGCGAACTTTCGATACACCACACTAGCATCGGTAGTATCGGCGTGGATGTATCAGGTTGATTGTCTCAGGGTGCGCGGAATTGCCGCGGATTGCGATCGCAAACAGGAAAGGAGTTCGGGATGGGGCTGGCACAGAAGAATTTTATGGCGATGATGGGCAGAATTCAGAGTGCAATCCTTCTGACGGCTCTACTCGTCGGGCCCCTGATGGCACCGATCGAACTCCACGCCCAGAGCGCGGACGGATCGTCTATCGTCTATCTGGTACGACATGCCGAGAAGGCGACGGACGGCGATCTGTCAGATCCGCTGCTAAGTGCGCCAGGCGTGGTACGTGCCAATCTGGTCGCGGACATGCTGGTGGACATTCCGCTGACCACGGTTTACAGCACGTCGTTCTTTCGGACAGTGGATACCGCATCGCCAACCGCAGGCATGCACGGTCTCCCGATCACGGACTACGATCCACGCTCTCGCGGGGCGATGGCAGAGCTGGTCGTGACACTGCGGACCACCCCGGGCCATCACCTTGTCGTTGGTCACTCCAACACGACTCCCGACCTTGTGGAGGCTCTGGGCGGTGACCAGGTATCGGCCATTGATGAGGCAGAGTATGATCGCCTCTACATCGTGGTGATCGGACCGGACGGTTCGGTCTCGTCCAGCATGCTCCGCTTCGGGGCGCTCTGGGACGGAGTCCCGGCTGACGCTGGCCATTGAAGTCCAGGTCAGCATCGAAAAATTCAGTCGGTTCGAGAGTGACTGAGGGGAGGCCGTCTCCCAAGGTTCTTGCCGCCGTTGCGTTGACCTACATGGCGGTAGGGCTCACGACGTTGCACCCCGGATTTCTGGGTCTCGACGCCCAACTTGAGACTGTCGTCTGGCTTGGAAGCGGACTGACGCTTGCGGCCGCCCTGCGCCTCGGGCCCATGGTGCTGCCCTGGATCTTCGTGGCCGAGATCCTGACGACGCTGCTCGCCGGAGATTCCATTGGCCATGCGCTCGGGTCAGGGTTTGGAAATCTGATCGAGGGCGGCCTGGCGCTCTGGTTCATGCGTGGGATGCGGGTGTCTCTGACGCTTGGGCGGGTCAGGGACGTGATCGTCCTGATGGTGATGGCGGCCGGTGTGTCGGCCCTGGTGGGGGCCGCGGTCTCGACGGGGTCTCTCGTCGTCTTCGAGGGACTTCCCACGTCCAGCTTCATGCGGATCTGGATGCTGTGGTGGCTCACTCACGCGAACGGAATGCTGCTGGTTACACCGTTCCTGCTGGCTGCCTTCGGCAACGGGTTCGTCCGAGTCCGAAAACAACCAACGGAGGCGATCTTCCTCGGCTTCATGATCTTCGCCGTGGGCGTGGTGCTGTTTACCGCGCAACCGACGGATCCGACGGTGAGACGATTGTTGTACGTCCCGTTTCCCCTGCTTCTGTGGGCCTCGTTTCGGTTTCGGTTGCTCGGGGCGGCGACGGCCAATCTCCTGCTGTCTTTCCCAGCCATGGTCGGTACCGCGCTGGATTGGGGGCCCTTCGCAGCTCCGGAGACCAATGACGCTCTGGTTCAGCTCTGGATCTTCATCGCGGTAAATGCAGTGACGGCGTTGCTGGTAGCTGGCGTGGTGGAGGAGCGGGAGCGCGAGATCGAGGCCCGTCTTGCTGCCGAGGAGGAGCGCCGTCATTTGAACAACAAAATTCAGCGCGCCCAGCGGACAGAGAGTCTGGGCCTCCTGGCCGGGGGGATCGCCCATGACTTTAACAATCTCCTCGTCACGATCATGGGAAATGCAGAGCTCGCCGAGCGAAAGCTTACCGGAGATCACCCAGCCGGCGACTCGGTGGCCGAGATCATGCGTGCCTCTCAGCGTGCGGCGGATCTGTGCCGGCAAATGCTCGCCTTTGCAGGACGTGGCCGCGTGTCGAATGGCGTCGTCGACGTGGGTGAAGTCGCCTCGGAGATGTCCGAGTTGTTGAGTGTCTCTTTTTCCGAAGGCACACGACTGGAGGTCGAGATCGAGGACGGGACCCCGGGTGTCTGGGGTGACGTGACCCAGCTACGTCGGGTGGTGCTGAATCTGCTGACCAATGCCAACGACGCTCTGCGAGGCGATCCGGGGTTGATCCGGGTCACGTCGGGCCGCCTTGATCCTGCCGATATCCGCGGGATGGACCTGGTGACGGATGCGAGCCCCCGAGGGAAGGATCTCGTGCACATCACGGTCGAGGATACCGGCTGCGGAATGGACCCCGAGATCCGCGACCGGATTTTTGAGCCGTTCTATACCACCCGGAAGATGGGCCGTGGACTTGGTCTGGCCGCTGTGATCGGGATTGTGGGGGCGCACGGCGGCGGGCTCGAACTCAAGTCGGTCCCGGGCGAGGGTGCCCGGTTCCGCATCATCCTTCCGGCAACCAAACGGCCGATCCCGACTCGCGAATCGCAGATCGAGAGAGGGGTCGATCTGGTGATTGATGGCACCGTCCTGCTGGTCGAAGACGAGCCGAGTGTTCGTGAAGTGGTGGCCGAGATGTTGTCGCAGACGGGCGCCAAGGTGCTGCTGGCGGAGGACGGCGCCCAGGCCGTCGAAGTGTATCGAGCCCACGGCGCCACGATCGACGTGGTGCTCATGGACCTGGCCATGCCGCGCATGAACGGATTCGAGGCCCTGCAGGTCCTGCGGGAAATCTCGCCTGATGTGCGCGTCATCCTCTCGACCGGCAATGCGGACGAGGCCGAAGAGATTCAGGACGAATGGAACGTGCCGGTACTGCCCAAGCCCTACCGGAGTGACGAACTCCGGCGGGTGTTGAATCAGGTCCTGATGGGGTAGTGCCCGAGAATGTCACACCTGATCGGACTTGTCGGGAGGCCGGGGTGAGTTTTAGCGACTCATCTCGTCAAAAACGACGCCAAGGTTGCGCGGCAGGTGATTCTGAGCCGCAGCCAGTGCCGTCAGATCGGCCGGCGCGAGTTCCATCACCTCATCCCGGGAACGCCCCTCGCGGATCGCCGAACCCACGATCTCCATGAGCCGTTCGAAGTATGCCTTCTGTTCCGCGATCAGTTCACGTCCGCCGACCTCGCCATGCCCCGGCACAACCACGGTGTTGGCATCGCAGAGCTCGGCCATCGCATCCAGGCAGGTCAGCCATCCGTGGGGAGTGGACCCGCCGGGTACGTCCACATAAGGATGACGGCCGTTGAAGATCAGGTCGCCGGCATGGAGCACGTTCCGAGACCGGAGGTAGATGAAGGTGTCTCCATCCGTATGGCCCCCGGAGACCCATCGGAGTTCGACAGCGTCGCCCCCAACGGAGAGCGTCATCTCGCCGTTGTGCGTTTCGGCCAGATCGAGGGCCGAGGTCGGCGTGCTCTCGGCCTGGGCGATGGTTGCTTCCAGATCGGCGATCACCTCGGCTTCGCCACCCGAAGACCGAAGTTGGTCCAGAACCCGGCCGGCCACGTTTATCCCCTGGGCCAGACTATCGACGGCTGCACCTTCGATTCGGCGGGCGGCGGCCTCGTGCGCCACCGTGTGAATGCCGGCGAATGCATCGTTGCCCCCACTGTGGTCCGAGTGATGGTGGGTGTTGACGAAGTGCACGACCGGAAGCCCCTGCGCCTCGGCTTCACGACGAATCGTTCGACCCATCCCAGGATTTTTTGAGTCCGCGAGCATGGCTTCGTTGGAACCCTGGATCAGGACCGAATTGCCACCGCCCCCTGTGATCACGTGCACCCCATCCGCGACTGCCTGGAACTCGAAGTAGGTCGCCCGGGTGCCGGAGCCGTTCCCATGAAACAGGTGATCGAGGCCCGAATCGTGTCGAGTGAACGCCGAGAGCTTGTCCGGAAGCGCGAGCCCGACGAGGGCTCCGGAGAAAAGGGCTGAGAATTCACGGCGGCTGAGACTCATGATGGTCCGGCGGCTGAGGTCATGTGGTCGGTTCCCGAGTGACCCCGGGGCGCGGAGTGAAGTTCCCGCTTTGGGTCGACCGAAGGGTTCGGGAGTCGCCGAAGCCGCCCGCTTCTGCGATAGGCTTCGAGACGATCCCCGTCAGGCGTCATGCCGGCACTCCTTCAGTCCTGGCGCCGGACTCAGCCGCCGAACTCGGGGCGCCCCCCTTCCTTCCACGCGGGGGTCGGACCGGAAGTCAGTTCACGCATCATGGCTTCTGCGGCGTCGATCAATGCGGTCATGTGGGCGAAGTCGACTTGGTCCACTTCGTCCGATACCTGGTGGTAGTCATCGTGCAGGTTGTAGGACGACAGCGTGTGGGCCGGGATTCCGAGCTGGGCAAAGGGCAGATTGTCGGACCGAAAATAGAAACGCTGGTCGGGCCGAGGGTCGGGAACGATGGGGCTTCCCTGTGCGGCGAGAATGTCGCCCATGGTCGAGCGCTCATATCCGGTGAGCCATCCACGGCCGAAGCCTCCAGACAGTGAGTCAGGTCGCCCGATCATTTCGATCTGCAGATCAGCCACGATCTGTTCCATCGGCACGGTCGGGTCTGCGAGCCACAACCGCGTGCCCAGCAGGCCCATCTCTTCGGCAGTGAAGAGGGTGATCAGAACGGACCGTCCAGGGCCTTCGTCACGGGCACGTGCCTGAGCAAAGGAGCGGGCGATCTCGAGGACCGCGATCGTGCCGGAGGCATCATCATCCGCGCCATTGGCGATGGAGTCGCCGTCGACGGCCGTCACGATGCCGATGTGATCAAAATGGGCACCTACCACAACGATCTCATCGGCCAGCGCCGGATCCGATCCGGGGATCATTCCAAGAATGTTCGCGATCTGCAGCTGATTCTCGGGGAGGTAGTCGGCAGCCGTCGCCGCCTCGGGCATGGTGCCCCAACGAAGACGTCCCTGTGGGCCCTCAACCTGCACCAGAGTGAGTGGCTGGCTGTAGCCGCCGGTCCCGGCCGGCTCCACACCGTATCGCTCGAGTTCCGCGATCAGGAAGCGGCGAGCCTTCTCCGCCCCCGCTGACCCAGCGCGACGGCCCTGCATCGAGTCGTGCGCGAGAATGGTCAGGAGGGCTTCCACCCGCTCGACCCGGGGCATCGCGTCATCCGCGAGCCCTGCCGTGGCTCCGGAGGCTCCCGCATCAACGGAGTCGGCGGCGTCATCCGCACCGCACCCAAAAAGGAAGCAGGCGCAGAGGGGGAGAGCGGCGCGTCGGAAAAGCGTTGCTGAAAACATCGGAGGCTCGGGCTTGGGTCGGGACAGTTGCGTGCCCCTCAGAATAGAAGGGTCAGCCCCTCACGTCGATCAGTCCGAGCGTCCGGGCCTCCTATCTCACGCGCAGCGCCAATCCGCTCGCCGGTCGATCGGACCCCGTAAAGAGCCTCTCCGGTGGCGACGATCCGTCGGCGGGCATGACCATTGCGTCCACCCGCTCGGCCTCGGGGTTCCAGCGCGTGAGGAGGATGTGCCGCGAGTCGGGAGTCCAGCCAGCCACGTAGTGCGAGCCCGTACTGTGAATCACGGTTCGCTCGGTCCCATCAGGTCGGATCAGAACCACACTGGACGCGTCGCCGGCTTCCGCGGTGTACGCGAGCCACTGTCCATCGGGACTCTGAACCGGCGTGTAGTTGAAGTTGCTGTCGGCCAGGATCAGGCGCTCGCCCTGACCCACGGCCGGCATGGCCCTGAGTTCGCTGCCGTCCGCAGTGCGGCGGACGAAGAGGATTTCGCGTCCGTCTGGAGTCCAACTGGGAGGTAGCGAAGCGTCGATTGGAACGGCGGTTCTGCGGCGCGCCGTGCCGGTACCATCCGCCGCAGCATCCAGCTCGATATCGTAGACGTGCCCCCCCGTGCCGGTGACTTCGCCCTCTTCAGCCCGACGCGAAATGAAGGCAAGCGTATTCCCGGACGGGTCGATGGCTGGGAGGTAGTCCGGGCCAGCAGCGCTGGTCAGGCGAATGGCATCTGAACCCCGCATCCGGGACGTTTCGTCGTCGGCGAAATCAGCCGCGACATCCAACAGGTACAGATCGAGCTCCGCTGGCTCACCGCCCCCGTCCCGGGCCGAGTGGAAGACGATCGAACGGCGTCCGGGCACCCACGTCGCATTGTGATCCAGTCCGGGCGTCCAGGTAAGACGCGTCCACGCCGTGTCCGCACGGCCCTCAACCAGAAAGAGCTCCGAATCGCCATCGATCGAGCTGGTGACAACGAAGGTCGCGTTGTCCAGGTCGAAAGGTGCCACAGCGGTCTCACCCTCCTCGGCTCCACAGCCGGCCTCGGCGTCAGCGCAGTCGGGCTGGGCGCATCCGAAGGCGACGACAGCGAACAGGAGTAGTGCGGTGCGTAGGGACTGATTCGACATGGGGCCGGGATTACTGCGGGAAAAAGGGTCCTGCAATCTGCGGAAGCTCGTCGTTCACGGGGCTGGGCGCGAGTCCCAGAATGGAAAATCGGGCTCCTGATCACCGGCTGGTCGCAGTACCAATCTGCCTCAGACCGCATTCCGCTGGCGACCCACCGCGAGGGAGAAAGGGCCAGCGAACGACGCGCCGATTTCCCGTTCGCCTGCACTCGAACCGGGATCGACCCGCCCGGACGGATTGGGGTCCCACCTTCCAACCACTACGTGGCCCGACGTTGCGCGGTCAGTCCCAACCAGCCCTGTCGCCGCCCACCGGGCCAGCCACCCTTTTGCAGGGCGGGCGGGGTGGGGGCGGGCAGTCCCGCGCACCCACCTACAGGCTGGACGCCCCCATCGCAATCGGTTGGCATCGAAATACTGATAGATTCCGACTGCCGATGGCTTCTCGGACTCTCGAACCTGTAGAAGAGCGCTGACCCCGATGCCTGCTCCAGACGGGTTCCTGCCGCTCAAGCCGCTGGGCCAGCCGTCGAGCACCTCAGGCCAAGTCGACTCCTTCCGTCAACGACCTCACTCCGCCCGCAACGCCTTCAACGGATCCACCCGCGACGCCTTCCGGGCTGGCAACCAGGTCGCCAGCAAGCTGACCGCGATCAGAAGGACCGGGGCAAGGATGAAGGTGACAGGGTCGGTGGCCGACACGTCGTAGAGCAGAGATCCGAGGACTCGGGTGAGGCCGAACGCTCCGATCAGTCCCAGGATGATGCCTCCCAAGACGACACCGGCTCCCTGGCGAACCACCATCGCGCTCACTGCACCACTTTCAGCCCCCAGCGCCATGCGAACTCCAATCTCCCGCGTCCTCTGGCTGACCACGTACGAGATGACGCCGAAGAGCCCGATCGTGCCGAGAAAGAGCGCTAGCACGGTGGCGATTCCAAGCAGCGCCATTGTCAGGGATCGCGATGACATGGACTCAGCCACAACGTCTTCCAGCATTTGAGTAGCCGTCACCGGGACCGACGAGTTCAGTCCCAGCACGATCTCGCGGACCGAACTGACCAGCGAGCCAACGTCCGCTCCCTCGTTGAGCTTGAGCGTCAGGAAGCCGCCCTGAATTGATGGCTCGGGCCAGTCGGCCGTCACCATTGGCAGAAGGGCGAAAGCCCGTTTGTCGTCCGTCACGCCGAACTCGCGCGTGTTCTTGAAGACCCCGACGATCTCCGCATACTGGGCCTCTTCTTCCCATCGAATTCGGCGGCCAAGAGCCTGACCTCCGAGGTGAGTATCGCGCAGCTCCTCGTTGACCCAGATCACCGGGATGCCGCTCTCCCAGTCCGACCTGGTCATCGCCCGTCCCTCGACCAGTTGCATGCCAACGGACTCCATGTACCCCGGCGCCATCGCGCGATAGAGGGCGACAGGAGGAATCGCGCCCTCGTCACGAGGGGCGTCTTCGATCCGGAACGATCCCCCGCTCGAATTCGACCCGCGCAACGGGACGTTGCCGCTGAACCCAGCCAGAGCAACACCGGGCAGTACGCCGGCGCGGTCGATGACGCTTTGGTAGAAGTTCGCTGCGTCCACCCGTTCCATGCCCTCACCTACGCTCAGTCCAACAGTGAGTACGTCCTCGGGATCAAAGCCGAGATCGATTCGCTGCAGTGCCTCGAAGGACCGGTACATGAGCCCCGAGCCGACCAGAAGGATCAGGGCCATGGCGAGCTGCGTCATGACCAGAAGGTTCCGCGCACGGTGCCTACTACGACTGTCGGTCGAACCTCGGCTACCATCCCGGAGGATCCCGGCGAATCCCTTGCCGGCGTAGCGAGACATGGGGATCGCGCCCAACAACAGACCAGCCAGGACCGAGATGCCGCCGGCGAAGCCGAGAACGGGCCAGGTGATGCCTACTTCGCTGATGCGGGGGAGATCCTGGGGACCTTTGGCGAGCAGCAGTTCGACGCCTCCCCAAGCGATTGACATGCCCAGCAGGCCTCCCGCGATGCCCAGGACGACGCTCTCGGACAGGAACGTGCGAGCGACCTCGGACCGTCCGGCACCCATCGCAGCCCTTATCGCCAGCTCCTTCTGGCGGCCTTCGGCGCGGACCAGGAACAGGTTCGCCACATTCGCGCAGGCGATCAGGAGGACGAATGACATGGTCCCCAGGATGATCAGCAGCGTGGAGGCCGCGTCGCCAACCACGGCTTGCTTGATCGTGCGAACAGCTTACCGACCAGCCAAAGCCCTCAAGGACGTCCGAGGTCATCTCGGGATCGTATTCGACGAATCGCGACTGGAGAGATGCCAGGTGACTCGTGGTCGATTCGACGTCGAATCCCTCTGCCATTCGTCCGTATGCGTTGGTCCCGAACTCTCCGAACTCCCCGTCGGGTGCCATATATAGTGGACCGATGAAGGCGACGCTCGGGCTGTCGGGGGGGATGAAGGAGGCTGGCATTACCCCGATGATTTCGATGGTGCGCCCGTCCAACTCCACGGTGCGGCCGACGACTCCGCGATCGCTCCCAAAATGGGTCCGCCATGCCCGGTCGGTCAGGACCATGACGTTAGCGCCAGCGGGGTCGACATCGTCCGGCCCGAATGCCCGCCCGAAAGCGGGCTGCACCCGGAAGACATCCCAGAACTCGGGCGAGGCGTACTGCACCGACAGCCGCTCCGGCCGATCCCCACCGGTCATGTTCGCGTTGCCGCCGCTGATCGCGACGATCGACTCGAACGAACTGGCCGCGGCCCGATAGAAGTTGATCGTCCCGGGCGAGTTACTCAGCGTTGGCAGATTGATGGCCGGGGCGTGGTGCTGAATCTCCACGATCCGGTCGGCGTCGGGGTAGGGCAGGGGTTGGAGCACCACTGCGTTAACCAGGGTGAAGATGGCCACCGTTGCCCCAATGCCCAGACCCAGCGTCAGCGTCGCAACGCCGGCAAACCCGGGTCGCCGCATCAGAGAGCGCACTGCCACTTTTATATCACGGATCATCATCATCTGCCTTTCCCCCCATCCCATGTGGCCGCTTCGCGCAGCTCGTCGTTGCCATTGGTAACCGTGAGTCGCCACCCAGCGCTCACGCATGATTGCTTTGGCCAGATCAAGGCCCGCCCGAACTCCGATTCGGGCCATTCCAAGTGCGCCTCGCCGCGCCCGCTCGTGCGCCAGCACCGCACCCAGATCATTCAGCATGGCTGGCACGCTGGATCGCAGTTCTGGCGGGAGCGCTCGGGCCATCAAGGCGTAGGTGCCAAGGATCAACGACTTCATGTTGACCCTCGGCTCCGAGTCCGATCGAACATCAGCTCATCCGTGGACTGTAGCGTTCATCTGTTGCAGTCCATTAGCCCCTGGGACGCGCGGACTGCATCGACCAGGTCCTGGAGGCGGTCCGCCTCGAGCTTGAGCAGCGACTGACCACGGCTGGTCAGCCGGTAGTACACGCGACGCTGATCGTCGTCTGGATCGTCGTCACCCTGCAGAGGCTCAATCAGCTGGAGTTCGGTCATCTCGCGCATCGCCCCGTACAGGGTCGCTGGCCAGAGCTTCACCGAGCCCGCCGTCCGCGCCTCGGCCGACTCCCGAATCGAGAACCCATGCCGAGGTTCTTCTGAGAGCGAGAGCAGGATGTGGAACCACGCAGGTTTGAGCGGCTGCAAGGAGGCCACGTCCACATCCTTCGCCTGAACGCTCAGAGGACCGCCGACGAGGTTGGTCTTCGATCTCTTTCTGCTGGTCATCCGGGGTCCCCGCTTCGAGGTGACGCTGACCCGGTTCGAAACACGCCGCCCCGGGTCGTCTGAAGAATGCCTACGAAATCATACCGATATGGTTTCATACTGAAAATATGATGTTGGGTTTCCGGGGAGGGAGGCTCTCCCGCCCCCCACCCCCTCCAAGTCACAAAGGTGGGGGCGCCTCTGGGCGATGCCATGGCGGAATGGGCCTGCTGACGCGGCAACCCCGCTCCACCTTCCCGAGCGGTACGGCGACGCCTCTCCCGCCTGGTCGGCCCGCCATCCGCGCCATCGTCCTCACACACCGCCGAACTTCCCGCTAGCTTTCGGAACGATGACTGCGGCAGCGACCGCGTTCCGCCGTCGTCACCAGCTGCCGGCCCGTCACTGCGACGCAGGCCGCGCTGCCCTGAGCCCTCGGTTCCGGGGGCGACACCCAACAGAACCTCGCGCCAGTTTTTCTCGTGCCGGATGTTCCGGCCGGCCTGCTGCGCGCATCAGAACCGGACAAAACAGATTGGCTTTTTCAGCCCTGCAGCTTCACCCGACCCTGCTCAAAGGGGTCACGGACCTCGGCTTTACCGAACCCACGCCGATTCAGAAGGAATCGATCCCCTTTGGTCTTGAAGGCCGTGACCTTCTTGCCTGCGCCGCCACGGGATCCGGCAAGACCGCCGCATTCCTCCTGCCGATCATGCACAAGATCATTGATCTGCCACGCGGAACCACGCGTGCTCTGATTATCGCTCCGACCCGCGAACTCGCCCTGCAGATCAAGGACGACATGAAGGCGCTGGCGAAGCACACGAAACTGACGACCGCCGCGGTACACGGTGGAGTTGGAATGAGGCCTCAGCAGTCGGCCTTCAAGAATGGTGTGGACGTCATTGTGGCGACGCCCGGGCGTCTGCTCGACCATTTCCAGTACGGCTACGCGAAGCTCGCGGGCCTTGAGTATCTGGTCCTGGACGAGGCGGACCGGATGCTCGACATGGGTTTCCTGCCGGACATCCGTCGCGTGCTCAAGCATGTGCCCACGCCGAAGCAGACCTTCTTCTTCAGCGCCACCATGCCGCCGCCGATCGAGAAGCTTACGGCAGAGATACTGCGGAACCCGGCCAAGATCGCGCTGCAGCGAAAGGCCGCCCCGGCGCAGGGTGTGTCTCAGACCGTCTACCCGGTCCCGGCCAAGTTGAAAGGCCCGCTCCTGGTCGAGCTGCTCAAGGGTGACATGGACGACGCTCTGGTGTTTACCCGCACCAAGCACCGCGCCGACCGCGTCACCAAGCTCCTGAACAAGAGCGGCATCTCGGCGGAGCGGATCCATGGCAATCGCTCTCAGGCCCAGCGCACCAAGGCGCTTGCCGGCTTCAAGGCTGGAGATTTCCGCGTCATGGTCGCCACCGACATCGCGGCTCGGGGCATCGACATCGAAGAGCTCGGCCACGTGGTCAACTTCGACGTGCCGAACATTCCCGAGGACTACATTCATCGGGTCGGTCGGACGGCACGCGCCGGCGAGACGGGTGACGCGTTTACGCTGGTCTCTCCTGAGGAAGAGGGTGATCTGCGCCGGATCGAGAAGGCAGTAAACACCAGGATCCCGCGGGTGAAGCTCGACAACTTCTCCTACGATCTGGCCGCAGGTGAGGAGATTGAGATCCCGCTTCAGGAGCGCATCGCCAAGATCCGCGCCAAGAAGCGTGAGGATCGCGAGCGCGCCAAGGCCAAGGCAGACCGGAAGGCGGCCGCTGAGAGCAAGACTGGATCGGGCAGCGCCAGCGCCCCCGCGGGATCCCGTGGCGGCCGTGGACGTGGTCGTGCGGGCGGTGGTAGCCCTGGCGGCGGCCGCAGCGGTGGTGGCGGTCGCTCGGGCGGTCGTGGAAGCGGCGGCGGCACGCGCTCCAGCGGTGGGCGTGGCCGGGGCGGTTGAACCGACCTGAGCGATCTCAGCCTTCTAGATTTCATTCCGAGGTAGCCGGTGTAGTCGCCTACAAGGCAGGGGCCCGTCCAGTTCACGCTGGGCGGGCCCTTTCTTTTCTGGCCTCAAGCGTCACCGTCTACCAGGCGACCTTTCCTGTCAATCGCGATCGTCCTGCTGGGTCCCGGCCTCATTCCCTGCTGACTGATCTTGAGGCTCTCCGGCTCGCCCGCTCTCTGGCGCTGGAATTTCGCTACCCGACGATGCGCTCTCGGGTGGGCTGACGCGCACCGGGCCCCACGGTTTTGAAAGCGCCCCCGGACCCGACGACACCATCTATTCGCTGGATAGCGCCTCACGGGCATCGACGCGAGTCGAGCGCCACGCGGGGATCGCTGCGGCCGCATAGGCCGTCAATAGCAGCGCAGTGAATACGACGGAGTACGTCAGGGGATCGAGTGTTGCCACGCCGTGAAGTCGGGAGGCGATCACACCGGTCGCCGGGAAGGTCGCGAGCGCGCCAAGGATCAGTCCAACCATCGTCAGGGCCATGGCACGTCCCGTGATTCCCCGGCGAATCAGTCCGTCGGGGGCACCGAGGGCGATCCGGATTCCGATCTCCCGCCGTCGCTGCAGGACCAGATAAGACAGGACACCCTGCAGCCCGATCCCGGCCAGAAGAAGCCCCAGCACCGCGAGCGAGATTCCGAGTCGGGCCAGAATACGCTCTTCCACGACCAGGCCGTCCACCTGAGAGCGACCGGTCTTCAGGCCGAAGATAGGCAGTCCCGTCGCCACCTCACGTGAAATCGCGCGTATCCGGGAAGGCAACGTCTTTGGGTCATTGGCGGCTCGCACCCACCCGGTCATGGTTCCGACTGGAGAGGTGCCCCAGGGGACGAAAACCAGGGGCGGGGCTTCATTGGACAGGCTGGCGAAACGCAGATTCTCCACGACCCCGACTACCTTGATAGTCTGGTTACCGAACGACCGCAGAAGGGTCTGCCCCACCGCCGACGTCACCCCTGTCCCGAATGCACCTTCCGCGAACGAGCGCGTAATGAGGACGGGGACGACCGTTGCAGAGTCGAATGACCATTCCGAGTCCGTAGGAAAGCGACCAGCCAACAGCCGACTGCCGAGTGCCGCGAAGAGTCCCTCGGTCGCCTGGAAGATCCCGCCGCGAACAACGTCGGCCTCGGGGTCACCACCGGACGGGTAGTAACCCGCCGTCAGATATCTGGGTTGAACCGGGGACGGATACACGAATCCGGCTCGTGAGACCGCAGGATCGGCCTCAAGCCGACGGACCATCTCCCCGGCCAACGTCACCACCTCGTCGCCGGAATACTCCTCCACGCTCGGATCCAACGAGAACCGGACCGCTCGATCGGGCTCGAAGCCGAGTTCGGTCTCACGAAGATTCAGCGCGGTGCGAGCCAGAAGTCCTGAGGAAACCAGGAGGACGGTGGAAAGGGCCACCTGAAGGACAACTAGAAGGTTCTGAATCGCGACCGTCTTACGAGAAGTGTTCTTGTGCCCCCGGAGGGCCTCGGAGATGTCGACCCGACTCGCTCCGACAACGGGGCCGATTCCCGCCAGGACAGACGCGGACACAGCCACGATCACTGCGAACGTCATCACACCAGCATCCAGTTGCAGCCCATCGAGGGACGCGCCGATCGTCGAAATGCTCCCCTCGCGAAACAGGGACACGCCGAGCAGGCCCACGAAGAGGCCGACGAGCGTCCCGAGCAAACCCACGAGTGCGTGCTCGATGAGTCCCTGGCTGATCAGTCGTCGCCGACTTGCTCCCATGGCCGTGTGAACGGCGATGGCCGATCCCTGAGCCGACCGGTGTGTGAGCGCCAGGTTGGCGGCGTTCGCGATCGCCAAAAGGAGGAGGGTTGCTGCGGCTGCGGAGAGCAGGCTCAGCGTCCGAGCAACCGGGGCTCGGACCCGCGGAGACAGGCCCAGGCCCGGAAAGGGCCGGAGTTCGAAGTCGGCCGCAAAAGAGTTGGGGTATCCGAAATCGTCCCGGATGCTCTGGATCGCCGCATCCCCTTCCGTCCGTATCAGGGCTGCGTCTGCCCCCACCGCCGTCCGTGCGATCATGTCGGTCCACAGGCTGACGCCACGTTCGGCGGCGAAGCTCTCGGAGAGGCGCGGCTCCAGCACTCTGGCGACGGAACTGGTCACCCACATGTCCACCTGACCGGGCAGCTCGGCGCCCCGGAAGCCGTCCGGCGCCACCCCGACCACCTGAAACTCGGTGCCATTGATGCGAATTGGCGACCCAATCGCCGATCCAGCGCCGGCGAAATGGGTTTGCCACATGTCATGGCTGATCAGAGCGACTGGCACGCCTGATGAGTCATCGCGGTCGGGCAAGCGTCCGATCGCGGGCTGCAGTCCAAGAAGCTCGAAGAAGCCTCCGGAAACGATGGCCGCACTGCGCCGATCTGGTTCGATGCCCGCTCCCCACACGACGTTCGCGTCGCGATACGTGGCCGCTTCAAGGGACTCGATCGTCGCAATTCGCTCCTCCAGAGATCGCAGGTCGAGGTCCGACATGGGAAAGGCGGGGCTTAGGTCCGCGCCTCGCAGCTGCAGGCGCACGGTGGTCAGTTGGTCCGCATTCGGGACTCCAGGGACCGGTCGAAGCAGCACCCAGTTCGCGACGCTGAATACCGCAACCACACCGCCGGTTCCGATTCCCAACGTCAGTGCTGACGAAAGAGAGTAGCCGGGCCTGCGCCTGAGAACGCGGGCACCAAGTCGCGTGTCTCGGAGGAGGATGGCGAATGCAGAGATCACGCCGTCGATCAGTGCTCTGATGGCGGTCCCGATCCGCACCGCGCCAAATCCAATCGCATGCCTCAGGTACCAGAGATCGGCGCGCAGCCGTCCCCGCTGGGTGAGTCTCCTCGAATAGAGCTCGTCCATTTCGAGGAGCAGTTCGGCCCGTCGTTCAACGGGAAGCACGCGGAGCATGATCACGCGCAGCCACCCCGGGGCAGCGGTCGCCTGCGGCCCGGTGCTCATTGTCCGCCCTCGCCCAGAACCGATTCATAGCCCTCCCACATCCGGCTCAACTGGGCGCGCGAGTCACGGAGCGCGGCGAGCCCGTCCTGGGTCACTTCAAAGAAGCGGCGCTCGCGCAGCTGTCCTTCATCACTGCCCCGGCGCATGAGCGAGGTCACCATCTCCTTCTTCTCAAGCCGCCTCAGGGCCACGTAGACCGCCGGCGGTGCAACGTCTCTTCCGGTGCGGTCTTCCAGCTCCACCACGATCGCCGCGGTAAAAGCCCCCTCGCCCAGCCGCATGGTGCTCAACAGCACCAGATGCTCGAACTCCCCCTGTATCGCCCTCATCACCCCTCCCATTCCATCGCCTGAATGTCTTCGTATGACACTGCTAGTGTTCTCATCTAACAATGTCAGAGGAGAGAGGTCAAGAGTCGTGACGTATACGGGTCGCCCTTCCCGGCCCGGGGCCAGCCGCGTACGATGCGCCGATTCACCTGAGGGCTGGCGTGCTGGTAGCGCGTCCTGACGCCGACCAGCGGGAGCGGGCATGTCACTCACAGGATCCGATGACCCGCCTCCCGGCGACGCTGGATCAATACCCCCGCCGCCCACCGACCCTTGATCGAGGCGAGCGTCACAACCACCGACGAAGTGCGTCAGGTGATCACTGCCGGCGCCGACCGCCTGGAGTTGTGCCGTGACCTGAGCACCGGCGGCCTCACGCCGTCCATCGACTGGGTCCTGCAGGTGAGAGAGATCACAGACCTGCCATTGATGGTGATGGTGCGACCTCGTGCGGGTGCTTTCCAGATGTCGGCTGGCGAGATAGCGACAATGCAGCGGGACATCGAGGAGGTCCGCTCGGCGGGGGCCGACGGGCTGGTTTTGGGCGCCCTGGGCGGCCGGGGCGCGATTGATCGCGGGCGCTCTCGCCGACTTGATGGCGGCAGCGGAAGGGGCACCGGTCACCTTCCACTGGGCCTTCGACCAGACTGCCGATCCCCCGGGATCATTGGAAGTCCTGCTCGCTGCCGGCGTTGACAGGGTCCTGACGGGCGGAGGTCCCGGGTCGGCGTGGCAGGGCCGCGCAGCGCTGGAGACCCTGGTTCTGCAGGCCGCCGGCCGCCTGGCCATTCTGGCAGGGGGCAGCGTGCGCGCGGGTCACGTGGAGGACCTTGTCAGAGAAGTGGGGCTCCAGGAGGTGCGTGCCCGCGCTTCAGCGATCGGCGGGATTGTCCGAGCCTTGAGGGGATCATAGTGGGGTGACACCACCACACTAGTCGGGGAACTGTTTCTGGTCCCTCGCCTTGGATATCATCTGCGGGGTCAGAATGGTCAGGATTGAGGGAGGAAAGGTTTGAATTGGACTGCAATTGGCGCATTGGGCGAGATGCTCGGCGCCCTCGCTGTTGTTATTTCGGTGCTGTACTTGGCTCTACAAGTGCGGAGCCAGACTCGGGAAGCCCAGTTGGCCTCGATCCATGAGGTCTCCGAAGGCTTCCGGGATGGAATCGCTGCCACCTTCCTGGATCCTCACCTATCTCGCGTGTTCATCGCGGGCAAGGATGATCCCGAGCAGTTGGACGACGCCGAGCGGGTTCAGTTCATCTCTATCATCCAGCGGAACTATCGCGTCTGGGAGGATGCCTTCTATCAGCATCGCGATGGCCGCCTTCCCCAACCGCTCTGGCGGTCGATGGAGAAGCAATACTCCGCCCTGCTCAACTGGCCCGGCGTCCAATGGGTATGGGAGATCCGTCGCGACTTCTATACGCCGGACTTCCGCGCGTACGTGGACACGGTGGAGTGGCACCCGCATCCCATTTGAGGCCGTGACCCGAGTGGATGCGCCCTGAGTGTGAGGGCGTCTTTCCCCATCATCTTCCAATCGGGAGACTGACTCGGGGGGATGCGCGACCCACCCGCCTCGCGCGACATTTATGGTTTCCGGCCAACCTCGAACAATTTGAATTGCCATGCATGAAAAGCCCGACCGCGAAAAGGTCGAGCGCTGGAACCGCATCCTCAGGCCGTACTGGGGAGCGGACACCCGCCGAAGCGTGACACAGCTGCTCATCACCGTCACGTCATTTGTCCTCTTGTGGTACGGTGCCTATCGCGCTCTGGAGGTCGGGTACTGGCTGACGCTGTTGATCGCGGTTCCGGCGACCGGCTTTCTCATGCGGCTCTTCATGATTCAGCACGACTGTGGGCACGGGTCGTACTTTAAGTCACGGCGTGCACGCGACTGGGTAGGGCGGGTGATCGGCGTGTTGTTGTTGACCCCGTACGCATACTGGCGGAAGACGCACGCCTATCACCATGCGCATTCGGGCGATCTGGCTTTTCGGGGCTTCGGCGACATCGACACTCTGACGGTCAAGGAGTACAACGCGCTCACGCCAAAGCAGAAGGTGGGCTATCAGATCTACAGGAATCCGGTACTTCTGCTGACGGCGGGCCCGATCTTCCACTTTGTGGTCAAGCATCGCTACCCGTGGGACATCCCGAGAGAGTGGAAGCGCGCATGGCGCAGCGTCTGGTTCACCAACGTGGCCCTGGCGGGAATCGTCGTCGCCATGTCGATGACGATCGGATTCAAGAGCTTCTTGATGGTTCAGGCACCGATCACGGCCATGGCATGCGCTCTGGGCGTCTGGCTCTTCTACGTCCAGCATCAGTTCGAGCACACGTACTGGCACTGGCATGAGCAGTGGGACTACTACGATGCGTCGCTCCATGGCAGCTCCTATCTGAAGCTTCCGGCGCCTCTCCAGTGGATGACGGCCCACATCGGCGTACATCACGTGCACCATATGAGCGCCCGGATTCCCAACTACAAGCTCCAGCAGGTCCACGACGAGAATCCCGAATTCCACGTCGCCCGACAGATGACCATCAAGGACACGTGGCGGCTGCTGGGCCTGGCGCTGTGGGATGAAGAATCCGAGCGTCTGATCGACTTCCGCCAGCTGAGGGAGATTCAGGCCAGCCGGGCCTGACACCCACCTGTCCGCGTGGATCGCTCAACGCCTCCCCTTCGATCCGAAAGAAATCCTCCACAACGGGGACTGTACCGGATCGGAGTAAACGCGCACCTTGGATGTGTGTGGGGTCAGTTGGTTGTGGTGACCCTCGTCTTTCGCCATCGGAACGACAGGGGCCCAAAGAATGACATCCAGAACAATCCCCGCCTGGGCGGTCGCCACCCTCCCCGTGTTCCTCCTGGCTGCGACTTCCGCCTGCGGAGAAGTGGCTGAGGACGAGAACCCGCCCGGCGAGGAACGCATCGTAGTTGGCGACACGACGATTGTTCGCAGCTCGGGGCTTGGCGTCTGGGGCGACACGATGACGCTGGTGGAGGAGATGTCCATCGGCGCGTTCGAGGGTGCCGACGAGTACCAGTTCGGTTTCATCAGCGACATTGCCATCGACCGGTTGGGCGGGATCTATGTGTTTGATTCCCAAGTCCCGGTTCTGAGGTACTACGACGAGTCGGGGCAGTATGTCCGGACCGTGGGGAGAGATGGCGAGGGGCCGGGCGAGTACGGGAACGCCTCACTCGGAATGGCAATGCTGAGCGACGGGCGCCTGGTCCTGCGCGATCCACGAAACATGCGAGCCAACGTCTACGATCCCGATGGGGGGCTCTCCGAAACCTGGCGCGTGGAAAGCGGACTGTTCATGGGCAATGCCACACTGCAAGGCCCGAACGACCACCTGTACATGAAGATCCTGACCGGTCGACCCGAACCGAATAAGCCGGTGCCTCTGGCACTTCTGCACCTGAACGAACGGGGGGAAGTGGTCGATACGGTCGTGCCGCCGACGCTGCCCGGTGAGCCTGATGACCCCAACGGGTACTTCTCGCCAGCCAAGCAGTGGAGTTTCAGCCCACTGGGCGGGTTCGTTGCCGGCGTCTCTGATCGCTATTCCATCGGCCATTTTCGGCCCGACGGAACTGTTCTGAGGATCGAACGAGAGGCCGAGCCCGTCCGCCTGCTTCCGGACGAGAGGGCGGATTACGACCAAATGCGGGCCTTCCAGATCCGCACGCAGGGACAGTTCATGACTTCGGAACTGGGCCCGGTGCCGGATATCAAGCCGGCCTTTCGCAGCATCATGATGGGTGAAGAAGGGCGAATATGGGTGCACCAGTACGTGCAGGCCGAACTCCGTGATCCGCCGCCGGAGCCACAGACCGACGCGTCCCGTCCCCCGCCGATGCGATACCGTGAGCCAATCATCTTTGATGTCTTCGAGCCCGACGGGACCTTCCTTGGAACCGTCCGGGTTCCGACCGGATACAGTCTCTACAAGATGAGGGGCGACTTGGCCTGGGGCAGGAAGGTCGGGGAGTTCAATGAGTCATATGTGGTTCGGCTCAGGATTGCGGCCGTGCGCTGACGCAGGCGCCTCGCCGGTAATCAATGGGGCAGTTGTGCACTTCGGCCCAGTTAGAAGAAATCTTCGGGTCAAGACCATTCCCGAGCGGAGCAAAAGCGCAAATCTTTGTGTGTGGGCGTGGGGGGATGATGCAGACCGGGGCTCATCTCTGTGGTCGGACCCGGAGAGTTGACGAGCGATGACTGTGCTAAAATTCTTTTTGATTCTTGCGCTGGCTCTCGGGGCCGAGCCCCGGTCGTCGATCGGCGGCGCTCACCCCGGTGCCGAGGTGACGCCCGCGGTCGCCGAATCCCGCATCCTTTTTTCCCGCGAGATGGACGGGGACGCTGGCTGGTCGATTCTGAGCATCAATAGCCAGGGCGAGGATGAACGGATCGAGGTGCCCTTCAGTTCCGGAATGGGCGAGTACAATCCCGCGCTGGCGCCCGATGGTGAGTCGCTGATTTTCAACACCTATCGTTATGGCGGCTGGAAGTTGGCGACTCAGCGCATCGGCGGGGGCGAGGTCGCTCGCTGGAGCGAGGGGGGCGAGTACTACACCAACGGGGTGTACTCACCCGATGGCCGATACGTCGCCTACGAGTTCACGCGGCAGACCGGGACCGACATTCAGGTGCGCGTGCTGGAGACCGGCCGGGAGTACAACCTCACTGCGGGGGCGGGGGACTCCGACGAGCGAGTCCCGTCATGGACCCCCGATGGCCGGACCCTGATCTACTTTTCGGACCGGACGGGAAACCAGCAGATTCATGCCCAGCCGGCCTCGGGAGGGCCGCCGATCAATCTGAGTCAGAATGATGCAAACGACTTCTCCCCGGGGGTGTCGCCGGATGGATCCAGGATCGCCTTCTTCTCGGATCGAAGCGGACACGCTGATCTGTTCGTCATGAACGTCGATGGGAATGACCAGACGAATCTCACCCGGTCGCTCCACTCGGCTGATACCGAATACGAGTTCGGCGGCCGAACCTACTGGACGCTGAAGGCCTCGTGGTCGCCGGACGGATCAGCGATTGTGTTCAACGGCATGAAGGACGGAAATCAGGAGCTGTATGTGGCGGCAGCCGATGGCTCAGATGTTCGGCGTCTCAGCCACACGGACGAGGCCGAGATCACGCCCGTCTGGGGTATGGTGGTCCGCTAGTGTGGCGTATCGAAAGTTCGCGAGCCACCTGATGCGTCGAGGCGCCCCCACGCAAGAGACCTGAGTCGTGGTTTGGCCCCGCGCGGGTGTCAGGCCTCCGGAAGCTTTCGCTCGATTCTGATCAGGGCATCGCGAATTTCGCCGAGCAGAACTTGATCGTTCTGGGGCGGACCGGCGCTGATCGCCTCAGGCGTGGACGATTGATGGTTTGAGATCAGGTCACGCTGGGTCAGGACCGCGTCGCGGAATTTGCGGGCGTCCACGATTCCAACCAGTTGAACCAGTGCCCCCGCCCCGGACTGACCGGCCGTCTCGATTTTGAGGGCCTGAAGATTCAGATACCGCATGATCGGCCCCTCGATCAGGGCCAGATCCGTGATCTTGTCCAGCGGGACCGACTGCTCCTGACGCACCAGAATCCCTCGGGAGACCTTCAGGGACTTCTCGGTGAGCACACACTTCATGTTCCGCAGATAGCGCTCGGTGAAGTAGTTCCCGACGATGAGCCAGATCGGCAGAACCAGGATCCCCACGATCGTGACTACGCAGAGGACGATGCCCGAAAGAAGCCAATAGGTTCGGACGCTGCGATTGAATTCGGCCTGGGCCAGGATCTTTTCGGTTGACACGCTGAACTCCGATGCTGGATGGGTGGGTCCTGATCAGTGTACGAAACTAGATGCCAGCCTGCTCATTTGAGGTGGGGCCGGCGCAGGTCGCCCAGCTTGGGATGATCCAGTACTCTGGAGATCATGAAGTACTCGCATCTTACGTACGGTTCTCATGAAGATTCTCCACAGACTGACCCTGCTGCCCTGTCTCCTGGCAGCGTGCGCGGAACCGCCGGCTCCTTCGGCCGTGACGCGGACCGACAGCGCCGGCATCGCCGTCGTCGAGTCGAGCGGCCCCGCGTGGGGGGAAGGTGAGGCGTGGACGGTAGGCGAGGTCCGGGTGGATCTTGCCCGCGGCGAAGGTGATGTCGACTACGAGTTCGATCGGATCCGCGACCTGATGCGGCTTGCCACTGGCGAGATCGTGGTCGCCGAACCGACCCGTGTGCGGCTGTACGATGAGCGCGGTGATCTGCAGTGGAGCTTTGGGAGGGACGGGCAGGGTCCGGGGGAGTTTGGGCGGCTCACCGATCTGGAAATGCGGGGCGACACGATCGTCGCCTGGGACTACTGGCAACGCCGTGTCACTCTGATCACGCAGGCAGGCGAGTTGGCCAGGGTCGTCACGATCGCAGAAGGTATTCTCGGTTCTGATCTGCTTCTGTTGGGCGACCGGCTGGCTCTGGAGACCCGGTTCGCATCGATGGAAGAGGGCGGTCCCATGGGGTTGGTACGGGTTCCATCGGCCATCCTGGCGGCGGATTGGGAGGGACGCATCCTGGAAACCATCACCGACAGCCCCGGCAGCGAAGGCGTGCGGGTGGCGGGCCCAGGTGGGATCTCGGACCACCGCGCGATCTTTGGCCGAAGCAGTCACCTGGCCGAACTCCGGGGCGACCTGGTGATCGGAGACGCTGTCTTTCTGGGCTTCCGGCAGTTTGATGCGGACGGCAATCTCAAACGAATGGTCCGCGGCGTCCGGGATCTCACCCTGACCGACAGCCTGTATCAGGACGAGAGGGACGCCCGCCTGGAGAGCTCGCAGGATCGGACCTTAACCTTGGAAGGGCTGTCCCTGCTGCCCCGGCCCCACCTGCGCCCCGCCTACCTTGAGCTGCGAGTGGACCGGACCGGCGCGGTCTGGCTCCGGGAGCACCGAGGCGAGATTCGCAATTTCCTGCATCAGGATCCGCGGCATTGGGAGGTGTTCGGCGCCGATGGCGAGTGGCTCGGCGCGGTAACAACGCCGGCCGGTGTTGAGATCTACGAAATCGGCGACGACTGGATCCTGGGCATGCGCCCGGACGATCTGGGGGTTCAGCACCCCATCGTGCTGCACCTTGACCGCGGTGGGGCCACTTCGAGTGAACGATGAATCGGGCACCAAGTCCGTTGATTCGGCTGAGGATTTCGTGGAGCAGTCCTCTGACCGGCGTCACCGCCTTTGGTCGACCCTGTCACACGTGGAGGACACGTGAGCTCGATGAGGCACGAATCATGCGTTTTCTCTGTGGCATGGATGATGCTCCTTAAGGCGGGAAACACGAACTGCTGACGGGGGGAGGTCCCGATGAGACGACGAATCCAGGCGGCCCGCAGGTCGTTCCGGCAGGGCAGATCCCAAGCGGCGTTCCTGTACTTCGCAGTGCTCCTGCTGGCGGCCCTCGCCCCAGCCCAAGGCCTTCAGGCGCAGGTGCTGCGCGGCAGCCTGCTGGATGACACCACTGATCGACCAGTTGCGGGCGCTACCGTCTGGCTGATGAATGAGGGCGACCTTCGGCTCGACCGAGTCATGACCGACTCCAACGGGCGATTCTTCTTCGACCTTGAACTCGGCATGTACCTGCTCCACGCAGAGCGCATCGGGTTTCAACCCACCACGTCGAGTCCCTTTTCGATTCAGGCGCTGGACACGACCGACGTCGAGTTCCGAATCAGCGATCAAGCGCTGATGCTGGCGACGATTTCGGTGACCGTTGGAGGGCCGAGTGCGCCCGAGGTTTTTGCGGCCCGGATGGCCACCGAGGACGGCGTGTTCTTTACCCCTGAGATGGTCGACTCCCTTCGTCCGCGAACCCACGCGGGCGAAATCTTCGGTCATGCCGGCGGCGCCCGAGTGCGATGGAGTTGGGGGGTGGCGGATGATCTGCAGACCGGTCCGATCCCCAGTCTCCGGACCTACAAGGGCTACGGGTGCATTAACTACATCGTCGACCGGACGGTGGTGCCAAAATCTGTTTTCGGCTCCTCACCCTGGGGCGTGGCCCCCCTCTCCAGCGTCACACCGGAGAATCTGATGGCGGTCGAACTCTATCGCACCTGGAGTGAGGTGCCCGAGGACTTCCGCAGCGCTCTGCGCGTCCACAATCCGCAGGAGGCCGCCGCGTTGATGGAGATCAACCGGAAACGATGCGGGGTCGCCGTCATCTGGACCCGTAGCGGCTGGGCCGGCTGACTACCCCCGCAGGTCTTCGTTGAAGAGAGCGATCGTCCGGTCCTGAGCCGGGTGCGCGGCGGCTTCATCTAACAGGCCGATGCTGTCCCCGTGAAAACCCTCCAAAATCGACTCCCCAAGGCGGGTGGGGGCTTGGGGATGGCAAAGTGGTCACGCCGGCCGATGCAAACCTGCGCGCGCCCCGGCGTAAGGTTGTGACAGACGAGCCGCACATCCAGCCTGGAGGTAAGCATGTCCGCACACGCCGAACCCGCCGCTGAACTCACCGCTGAACTCACTGCCAACGACCGTTGGAAACAGGGGTGGGAACAGGTCTTCTGGAGGTCGATGATCATCGCGATTGTCGCGCACTTCGCCGTGTTTCAGTTCTGGCCGTCGATGGTGGCGGCCGACATCCGGCCTGATGATCAGACGGTGACTCAGATGATTCCGCCGCCGGACGCGGAGCTTCCGCCGCCACCGGACCAGATCCAAACTCCGGCCACGCCGGTGATCTCCGAGACGCCGATCTCGGATGAGATCACGGTTCCCGATCTACGCTTTGATGTTGTGCCACCGCCGGTTCTCGTCAGGCCCCCCGAGGTGGTGGACAGTGCACGTGGGAGCGGATTCACTGCCTATGAAGTCGCCCCGATCCTGACCAACCGCGCCCGAATCGAGGACGCCCTTCGTCGGGAGTATCCCTCGACGTTGAGGGACGCGGGAATCGGGGGGATCGTCCAAGTGGTCTTCTCGATCGACGCACAGGGACAGATCCTGAGCACCGAAGTGGGAGCTTCATCGGGGCACCCCCGTCTGGACGAGGCTGCGCTCCGAGTCGCCGGCATGATGCAGTTCTCTCCGGCCATGAACCGGGATGTTGCCGTACCGGTGCGGGTGACCTTCCCGATCCACTTCACGGTCAGGACCCCGTTGTCCACGCGACCCGGTAAGGCAGGCTGACGATCAGGTGGGGGAGGGGTCGGGAAAGATCGATCCAGGCGGCAACCTCCGCGCCGTACGTATGTTGGATAGCGCAGACGGGCGTCCCCATTGAAGGGAGATCGCAGTGAGCGGAATCTGGTGGGTGGTTGGATTGATCGTCGGCATGCGGGCGGGCCGTCGGATCTCCCAGTGGGGCGAGGATCCACCGCAGTCCCGATCAGATGAGAACGACGACGACCGCGACGGACTCGGCGATCCAGGCGGATACCTCGACATGGACGGCGTCCGGGTTTCACCGAAACGGCTGATGACTCTGCTGGACGGAGGCGGGATACCGACGCCTGAAGAGCGACGGTTCATCCGGAACTGGCTGGACGAACACGAGGACGAGGTGTAGGCCAGCACTCGCGAGAACGGGGAGCAGGTCGCAGAGTATCTCCACGCTGCACGCTCGGTGTAACGGGCCACCTCGTCTCCATCCCAAACTCGCATGACTTTCCGCGCCTCCAGTTTCCGCCGCACGCTGCGCTCCCCGGCGCTTCTCCTTCTGGGCCTGCTCGGACTCCCGACGATGCCATGGAGCGCATCAGCCCAGGAACGCCCCCTGGTCGTCACCGGTGGCCACTGGTTCGACGTCCACACGGGCACCATGCAGCCCAACGCGGGGATCATCTCGATTGGTGGTCGCCTGATGACGGTCGGCTCGCTTGATCTTCCTGTGGACCTTTCGGACGCCGAACGCATCACGCTCGCGGACGACGAGTACATCCTCCCCGGGCTGATCGACCTGCATGCGCACTACAACGTGCAGTTCATGGGACTGCCCCGGCTGGAGGAACTGGAGGCTACTCCAGTTCTCTGGCTCGCCAACGGCGTGACCTCGACCTTTCCGGCCGGCGAGTACGATCCTGAAGGCATGTGGCAACTCCGGCTGCGAATTCAGAGCGGCGAACAGATCGGACCCCGGCTCATCAACTCAGGACCTTACTACGGTCGGACGCGTCCTGGTTGGGAAGGGCTGACCCGGGACTCGCTCTTTGCCGAAGTCGACCTGTGGGCCTCGCGTGGCGTCGGCGGCTTCAAGGCCAAGAACGCGGATCCGCAGACTCTCCGCTGGTTGGTGGAGCGGGCGCACCATCACGGCCTGACCGTCACCGGCCATCTGGATTCCGGGTTCCGGAATTCGGTCAATCCCCGCGACGCCATCCTCATGGGGATCGACCGAATCGAGCACTTTCTGGGCGGCGCCGCCTTTCCCGACACACGATCGGCCTATGCCAGCTTTCCGGAGTTCCGCGCGGACTCGCCCGAGTTTCGGGAGATCACGCAGCTCTACATTGACCGGGGCGTGACCTACGACCCAACGATCACCGCCTACGCCTACTACGGCATCACCGGAAAGTCGCACCCGGCACTTGAGTTCTGGACGGACGAGAGCCGTTTCCTGACGCCCGAGGTGCGCGCCTGGGTCGAGGGCGGAGGGCCTGACTTCAACGTGGCTTCCTTCGATGACATCGGGAATGCCAAGTGCCCACTGGTGAAGGCATTCCACGAGGCAGGTGGCACGTTGGCGCTGGCCACCGATCACCCCAGCTGGGGTGTCTGGCTCCCCGGTTTCGTGGCGCACCGGGAGATGCATGCCATGGTGCTGTGCGGCATTCCCGAGGCGGACGTGCTCCGGATCGCCACGCTCAACTCCGCCCGTTCGATCGGGATGGGGGACCGGCTGGGTTCGCTGGATGCCGGCAAGATGGCGGACTTCTTCGTGGTCTCGGGCAACCCGCTCGAAGACATCACGAATACCCATGACGTCCGGATCGTCGTGAAGTCGGGCACGGTCTACGATCCCGGGGTGCTCTTTCGCTCGATCGAAGGACGGATGGGTCCCCGGCGGATGGAAGGTGGAGCGGGGGGATGATAGGGATGGCTTGGGTTGAGCCCGCCCTGTCCACTGGGATGGGTCCCTCGGGATGGCGCTATCGTCACCGAACCCGTGCGCTGCTTGGTCGCGCGCTCTCGGCGCTGCTCCTCCCCCTGCTGCTGACGGCCTGCGCCACGCGGACCAATTATCTCGATCCCGCGGGTCCGCGTTCGGTCGGGCCGATCCCTGGTACACCGGCCCTGGCCGAGTGGCGGCAGCAGCTGATGGTCGCCTCGTTCAACATTCAGGAAGGCCTCCGCCTGGATAGCGCTCTGGCCGTGATCAACGGTCAGCCCGAGATCCGGGACGCCGATATTCTGCTGCTGCAGGAAATGGATTCCGACGGTGCTCAGCGGATCGCCCAGGCGCTCGGAATGGGGTGGGTCTATTACGCGGGAGCGGAGCGACGTGGCCGGGAATTCGGTAACGCGATCCTGTCGCGCTGGCCCATTGTCGAGCACGAGAAGCTGATCCTACCGCATCTGTCGATTTTCGGCGGAATGCAGAGGATCGCAACCGCGGTCACGATACTGGTCGGGAAGCTCCCCGTCCGGGTCTATTCAGTCCATCTGTCGACCCCGGTGAATCTGTGGCAGGCCGCCCGGCGAGATCAGCTTCGGGCCGTGCTGCACGACGCATCAACCCACCCCCGCGTGGTGATAGGTGGCGACTTCAACAGTGGTGCATTGCCAGAGATGGCTGTGGCTCGAGGCTACACCTGGCCGACCGAGGAAGGGCCCCGAACGGTTCTGTTTGGCCGCTGGGATCACATCGTCATGAAGGGGTTTGATCACCCCACGACCTCCGCCACGGGAACGGTCGAGGACAACCGGAACGCTAGCGACCACCGACCCGTGTGGGCTGCCGGAATCATCCGATGATCGCGTCCCGGCATCCCCGGCGGTACGACTTCCTGCGGGGCTTTACGCTTTCCTTCTGACGGGCCGTTCATCCGAGATTGGCAACTACTGCGGCCCGCGGCGTATATGGTGGGGCAGTCACCCATCAATGCTTCCGGATTTCAGATGACGAAGATGATTCGTAGCGCTCTGCTCGTTCTGCTGCTCCTGCCTCTGGCCGCGTGCAACAGCGACTCGACCACGCCCGAGGGGCCTGGCGCGCCGTTCACCTTTGAGCTCGCTCTCACGGTGACCGGACTGGCCAGCGACGATTTCATCTATCGCTTCGACTGGGATCTTGAGGGGACCTTCTGGGCCGCGACGTTCAAGGGACTCCTGGTCCGGATCCAGAATGGGGAGCAGACGGTCTGGGATACGACCGACTGGGGTCGGTGGAACGGGCGAATCCTCGACATGTTCATGGATGCGCAGGGGCGCCCGTGGGTCTCCTCCGAACTGGGTTATGCCTGGTTCGAGAACGGTACCTGGAGCCACAGGGAGGACTTCGGTGGCGAGCCGATCATTTTTCCCGTGACCGCCCTGGCGGCTGCACCCAACGGTGATCTCCTTTTCGGCTCGGGTCAGCCCGGAAGCGGTGGCCTGGTCATGCGGCGAAGTGGCAGCTGGATCAAGATCGACCAGAACAACTCGACCTATCCGTCAACCATGACCCTGGATATTGACGTCGGACCAGACAACGAGTTCTGGGCTTCGGCCTCGCCGACGGGTGGCCCGGGTGGCCTGGCCAGGGTCGTGTCCGGTGAAGTGACCGAAGTTTACAACCTGAACTCCGGGCTGCGCTTCAACTGGATCGACGCCATCTCGGTTGGCTCACAGGGAATCTGGTTGGGTTACCGCGTTCCCGGCTTCGATCAGCCGGGTGTGGCCGAGGGCGGAATTCAGCGACTTCGTCCGGCTACCGACGCTCTGGCGACGTTCGATCCCTACGACACCGACGTGGTGTCCAATCGTGTTCCGGCGGTTGACGAGGCTCCGGATGGCACGCTCTGGTTCACGGTCGCTCCGGACCAGGACCTGCTGGGCTGCGACACCTGCAAGCCGGGGATCGGGAATGTCGGGATCGACGGCCGCGTCACGACGATTTCATCACTGAACTCGGGACTGGACGAAGACGGGTTTTTTCCCTGGATCGCGGACGACCACCAGGGGACGATTCACTTTGCTTACAAGCAGTTCCAGATCATGCGGGTGATTCGCTAACCCTTCCCGCTGCGGGCTGGTACAAGCGGACCAGGCAGTCGCAACTTGGAAGTCGGCCTCTTCAGTTGCCGATGTGATGTTCCCGATCTGATCCGAGCCCAACCGCACGCATGACGGCGGCGGATCTGGAGCGTACGGACACGCTCCTAGCTGCGGGCTGGGACTGACTCGGAGTGGACAGCAGACGCTGGGACCAGATTGAGCCTGCTCGGCTGGATTCAGCACGAAAAGGGGGCTTCCGAGGAGGGGCGGGCCTTGATTGAAGAGGCGCTGGCGGTTCTGGAGAATGGACCGGCCTCGCCGCGAATTGAGGCCCGGGCCCTCAATGACCTCGGCGTCATTCTGGAATCGCTGGGTGACTACGAAACCGCTCTGGCGCTTTATGAGCGATCTCTCGGGCTACGTCAACGGGAGTTCGGATCCGAGCACCGGGCGTTCGCCGTGACCGCCAGCAACATCTCGGTGATCCACTATCGCGCCGGTGATTACGGGCGACTGTCTGCCAGCGACGCTTTCGGCGGGGACCGATCTAACGGTGTCCGGAACCATCACGACCACCTGTTCGGACAGCACACAGGCCGGACAGCCACTGATGCTCCGCGCTGGCGGTAGCATCGCGACGGACGGCGCCAGGCTGACTGCCGGTGGGGCGATCACGGTTTCCAACGTCTCGCCGAGTGCGGCGAGCCGAAGCAGGGGGGCGATGGCAGCATCAGCGGATGCAATCTGTACGCACAACAACATCTACCTGTCCAACGACCGGATCTTCGCACCCCCCGAGGCTATCGGTACCGGGACCGATGGAAAGGCCGGTGACCCGATCACCGTCGAATGCAGCGGAGAGATGGAGTTCGCCGGGGGCCTGATTGCAGCGGCCGAGGGGCAGGAAGGCGGCCACGCCAGCGTCACCGGCGGGGGTACGGCCCGAGCCGGACACGGGGGGAACGGGGGAATGGCCACCATCAGGGCGCCCCGGATCACCATTCGTCGAGCCAGCACGGGGCTGAAGGACGGCGACGCTCCACCCCTCAGGCTCAGCGTGGCTCTGGAAGCCTGTTGAAAAAGTGGGGCGAGCCTCGTTACGAGCGCCATGGGGCCAGATTCGAGGCGGATCGCCGAAGGCATAGCCGTCAGCTACGTCGAGGCGGTCCAACGACGAAGATGGCCCCATGCCGCCCGTGGGCACCGCCGCGTGAGCGGTGGTCCAAAGGGCGAAGGGGGGTTCGGTGGTCCATGCTGCGTCTCTCTTCCTCACCGTAGCTTTCGCTACGCCTCGTCGTCGTTCCTGCCCTGAACACACCGAAGACCCCTTCGCGCGGCCGCACCCCACTTCTTCAACAGCCTTCCAGGCGGTCAGGGCGGGCGAGCCCGCTCAAGCGGAGGGATCGCGATCGCGATTGGAGGGAATGGCGGGAACGCCACCTTCCCGCGTGTGGAGTCAACTGCCGGAACCACCCGGCTCATCGGCGGGAGCGGTGCGCCGGCGGTGCAGATCGGCGTCTATCCGTCCGCCAACGGGGTCCTCCTCGGCGGGTACGGAGGCAACGGGGTCGCCCTCAGTGGAGCGGGTGCAGATGCGACCGCCACCTCAGCAGCTGAAGCGGGGAAAGACGCAGAGGCGCGAGGGGGGACCGGAGGAGATCTGGGGTTCGGAGATGTCACGGTGTTGGTCGGGGGATCCTTTGCCGGGCAATTGGACAACCCCGCGGCCATTGAGCTGGACGGGCTTCTTGTTCAGCGGCCGGGCAACGGTGGCAGGGCGGCTGCGGCTGGCGGAAACGGCGGCAGCGGCAGTACCGAGTTTTCTCACGGCGCGAATGCCGGCACATCCTGGCACTTCGGTGGCGACGCCGGACAGGTTGTATGGACCGACGATCGATCGGGTCTGCCGATTGGATCGGGTGGAGACGGGGGTGACGTTATTCTGGGAATTGACTTCCTCAGTGGTGGAATCTTTGGAGACGGCGGCGCCGGATGGTCGGACTGCCGGGTGGGCGACATCCGACCGGGTGGACGTGGCGGCGGCGGGAGCGTCGCAACGGGATCGGCGGGTCAGCCGAGCGCTCTGACGGGTCCTCGGGCTGGTCAACTGGGTACCCTGCACTACAACCGAATATGGGGGAACGGAGGCAACGGCGGTGACGGGGTCGGGATCGGCACAGGATGGCCGGGGACCACTCGACTCTGGTCTTCCGGGGTCCTCCGATCACGTCGAACGTCATCCGCGTCCTGACGGACGGAACGGACGGCAATTCATGCACGGTGATCATGGAGCCCGGCATCTCCGTAACCTCCGATCCTGATGGCCACCGAACAACAGCCTGTCCGGACGCCAGCCACCGGGCAGTGCTGGGGGTCGTCTCGCCGAAAGGTGGGGCGGCCCCGTTTTCGCGTGCCCCTGTCCGTTTCCTTTGCGAAAATCCGTGCGCCGCTCCAGGATCTCCCGCGGTGTGGGGCGAGGCGGGAATGACATCCAACTGGTCGCGGAGTCCTGATGAACTGGAGCAAGATATTGAAGTGGGTTGGTGGTGGGCTGGTCGGGATTGTCCTCCTGGTCGCCCTCTTCGCCGGCCTCCAGATATTCCTGTTCGACCGGATGATGGACGAGGTCCTTGAACGCCCCGAGGTGAGGATCACGGCCAGCAGCGACTCCGCCGTGATCGCACGAGGCCGGCACGTCGCCGAAGCCTTGGGAAGTTGTCTCGGATGTCACGGCCCCGATCTTGGGGGCGCACCGTCGAAGAACATGGGACCCGTTGGGATCTTCATTGCGCCGAATCTGACGCGGGGCGCCGGAGGAGTCGGTGACCGCTACACCGACGAGCAACTCGCGAAGGGGCCCCCCCTGGGCGAGCGCCCGAATGGTGGCCCCTGACGGCCCCCGTGAAGAGGCGCCGGATCCTGAGCCCACCGCGCGATATGAGTCTTTCTTGGCGATCGGGTGTACAGGTTGCCACGGGGAGACTCTCGCCGGCGGAGCCATCCCGGGTGCACCATCGAGTCTTCCGGTTCCGCTGAACATCACGCCGCATTCCGAAGGATTGGCCGACTGGAGCTTCGGGACCTTCATTGCCATGGTTGAATCCGGCCATCGCCCGGACGGCACCCCTCTCGACCCCTTCATGCCGGTCGATGCAATACGGGCCATGAACGACACGGAACGGGCGGCCCTGTGGGCTTATCTTCAGACAGTCGAGCCCTTCCCGACGGGCACCCGATAAACAAGAAAGATTCAGTCTGCGTTGGCAGATCGGTGCGCTCCCCATAGCTTCCTCAAACCCACAGTCCACTCTTCGGCGGACCTCATATATGCTCCAAACAGCTTCCGTACTTCCCCGGATCATTCAGGGGGGAATGGGAATTGGTGTGTCCAACTGGACTCTCGCCCGTGCAGTTTCTATGCACGGACAGATGGGTGTGGTGTCGGGCACCTGCGTGGATTCGCTCATGGTTCGGCGCCTGCAGGACGGAGATATCGGCGGGCACGTCCGGCGTGCGATCGCCGCATTCCCGTTCCAGGATGTGGGTGCGGAGGTAATCGACAAATACTTCCTGCCCAATGGGCGCGACGACGATCAGTCCTACGCATTGCTTCCGATGTACAAGCAGGCCGTCAGCGTGCTTCGTAATCAGATCACCATCCTGGCCAACTTCGTCGAGGTCCACCTGGCCAAGGAAGGCCACGACGGCACAGTGGGAATCAACCTGCTGACCAAGATCCAGATGCCGAATCTGGCCTCGCTCTATGGTGCGATGCTGGCCGGGGTCGATTGCGTGCTGATGGGTGCCGGAATTCCCAAGGAGATCCCGGGAGCGATCGATGCGTTCGCTGAGGGGCGGCCCGCCGCTCTGACTCTGGATGTCGAAGGGTTGGATCGGGGCGAGAAGGTCGAGATGACCTTCGACCCGGTTGATTTCGTGCCGGGCTCTCCGCCCAAACTCCCGCGTCCTTTCTTCCTGCCCATCATCAGTTCCGACTCTCTGGGTCGCATGCTGGTGAAGCGCTCGAATGGACGGGTCGACGGATTCATCGTTGAGGGACCCACTGCTGGCGGGCATAACGCGCCGCCCCGCGGTAAGACGTCCTACAACGAGCGCGGCGAGCCCATCTACGGCGAGCGAGACGTAACCAACTTCGACACCTTGGCCGAGTTGGGGCTTCCGTTCTGGCTGGCTGGAGGCTCCGGTTCACCCGAGGGCGTCACCAAGGCGATTGAGAGCGGTGCTCATGGCGTGCAGGTCGGCACGCTCTTCGCCTATTGCGATGAGTCCGGCATCGATCGGGGCCTGAAGGACCGTGTGCTTGAGAAGGCCCTGAGTTCTGAACTGGACGTGTACACTGATGATCGGGCCTCCCCCACGGGATTCCCCTTCAAAGTGGTCCAGATTGACGGGACCAATTCATCCAAGTCCGAATACGAGGCACGCACCCGTGTCTGCGATCTGGGATACCTGCGGACCGCCTACAAGCGCGACGATGGACGACTCGGCTATCGCTGTGCCTCCGAGCCGGTCGACACCTACGTCAAGAAGGGCGGGACCGCCGAGACCGCCGCCGGACGAAAGTGCCTCTGCAACGCCCTGATGGCTGACATCGGCCATGCACAGGTGCAGCGGAACGGCGATGTCGAGCGCGCGATCCTGACCAGCGGCGACGATCTGACCAAGATCTCAGCGTTTCTGGAAGGTCGTGCGACCTATTCTGCCGTTGACGTTCTGAAGTGGCTCGAAGGCGGTCTGCCGGTTGCAGTGGCAGCCGGTGCTGATCGGGTGGCCGCCGTCACGGGAGACTGATCGACCGGCGAGCCGTTCACTCTTTGCAGAATCGAACAGTGCAAGCGGCCCAGCCCTCCCCCGAGTGCGCATAAACTTGCCGCACCACGCCTGCCGTTGAATCCTCAGAGTTGACTTCACCAACTCAGCGGGGGTTTCACATGTTCGGTCGTTCCCAAGCCAGACTCTCATGCCGGAACGCGATGTCTCTGGCGTGTCTTTCCGCCGCTCTTCTGACTGCCTGCAGCGGGACCGCCGACACGCCGGAGGCATCCGGAGTCGCAGCGGCGGGCATCGACTCCATCCCCTTGGTCGAAGAACTCCGGATCGGTGGGCTGGAAGGCGAGATGGAGTACACCTTCACCTACGTCTCCGATGTGACGCCCGACCCGGATGGCGGCATCTACGTTGGTGACACACAGATCGGGCTGATCCGTCACTACGATGCCAACGGCGTTCATCTGGGAGATGTGGGTCGGGAGGGGCAGGGTCCCGGTGAATTCCGCGGCATCTCCGCGCTGCGGGTGCTGGATGACGGTCGGTTGGCCGTCTGGGATCAGGGGAATGGTCGCGTCAGCTACTTCGGTCCCGATCATGGCTTCCTGGATTCGGAGCCTTTCCAGCAGGCATTCGGCTCCTGGCATAACTTTTTCTTCAGTGGCGACGGGACCGTGTTCACCATGTTCCGCCCTGAGGGCGGCGGGTCTCCCGAGGGACCGACCGGACCTCGGGGCGATTGGGGTCGGGCGATTCCGGGCGAAGAGATCGACCGGATGCATTCGATCCCCGGCGAGAACCAGGAAGGTCCCCGCTATGTGCTCTCGGGGCGAGGCGGATACTACCGACCGTTCAATACCGTGACGCTGCACGTGATGGGCAACGACGGCTCGTACTACGAAGTCCGAAACGACGAGTACCGGATTCGCCACGTGTATCCTGGCGGCAACGAGACCTTCATCACCCGCGACGAACCACGCATCGCCCTCACCGACGACGAGACGCGGGAATGGACCGCCCGGTCCGAGTCGATGGCCCAGCGGCCGCAGTCTGATCGGAGCACGTTGTTCCCGATTCCCGACGAGAAGCCATACATGCGGGAGATGGTCACCGATCTCGACGGCCGACTCTGGGTCTCGCGCTACACTGAACCCGCGTTCCTCCCCTACACAGAGGAAGAGGCCGCCGACCGTGCCGCGCAGAATCTGCCCAGCTACAACTGGCGCGACCGCCTCCGGTGGGACGTCTACTCTCCGGACGACCGGTACATCGGCTCGGTTACGTTTCCGTTTCGCACAAGCCTGTCGACCGCGAAGGGCGACAAGGTATGGGCGATCGAAGCGGGACCGTTCCGTGAGGACTATGTGGTGCAGTACCGCATGGATCTGCCGGGCGCGGAAGGGAACTGAGCCGGTCGTTCGCCGGGACTGAGGTCGGGCCTCATCTTATCTTCGGTCTCGCACCACACGAGCCGTCGGACCGAAAAGGACCCTTCATGCCTCTCCACCGCACCGCCTTCCTCCTGACATGCGCAGGACTGCTGACGGGTTGTGCCACAGGTAGCGCCGTGACCCCGGCGGATGGCCCGCCGACCTTTTTGCTCGGCGAGTTCGAGGATGATTACGGAGTGCGCTACATGATCGGGCCCGATGTATGGCAGCAGGGTCACGCGGCGCGCTATCTGATCGAGCGATGGGATTCCGAGGCTGGATATGCGATCGCCCGGAACCACGAGGACAACCCTGGGGAAGCCGGCCTCTGGACGCGCATCGACTGGGTGCGACTGACGCCGGAGCAGGGCGTCGCTGACTATCCCTGGGCCTTCTGCTACGCGGTCTTCGAGGCCGCGACCCCGGCTGAGGCGGTGGCCGCCGCTCAGAGCGACCGCGAAGCCCCCCGGACCGGATGTGGTGGGCACCCGTTCAGCCGGATGAAGCCGGTCGGATAGTGGGGAATGGGCGCCGGGAGTTTTCGGAGCCCGACCGCCTCAGCCCCCTCCGTCGATCTTGACCTTCACCTTCTGGCCCTTGATCGCGGACGACTTGAGCGCCGCAACCACACGTTGGGCGACGGGCTCGGACACCTCGACCAGGCTGTACTTCTCAGAGATCTGAATCGTCCCGATCTCGTGTCCGCGAATCCCGGCCTCTCCCGTGATCGCACCCACCAGGTCCTTGGGACGAATCCCCGCCATCCTACCCACGCTGACGAACAGCCGTGTCATGCCCGGGGTCCGCCGGCCACCCTGGGCGTCGCCCTTCTTGCCGCCCCGCGGAGCGTCGGCGTAGCCGTCCCGACCCGCACCCTTTTTGCCGCCCTTCTTCTCCCACTTGCCCTTGCCGCTGGGTGGGTGGTTCCGACTCGACGAATGCGCCGAGGGAATCTCCTCTTCGTCGCCCGTATCGGAGAGGGTCGCCTCGTGCGCCATCTTCACGGCCGCCACGGCGATATCCCAGAGGTCGAACTCATCGGAGAGCGCTTCGACGACAACGCGGAAGGGTTCCAGCTCGCCCGCAAGCAAGGTTTCGCGAAGCGATGCCCGCGTCAGTTCAAGCCGCCGCGCCTTCATGTCGGCGACGGTTGGAAGCGACTCGATGGCAATTTTTGTGCGAGTCAGCCGTTCGATGTTGCGCAGGGCCCCGTGCTCCCGGGGATCGGCCAACGTGATTGCGATTCCCTCTCGGCCAGCTCGTCCCACACGACCGATCCGGTGCACGTACGACTTCGCTGCGCTCGGCACGTCGTAGTTGATCACGTGCGTCAGATGCGAGATGTCGAGCCCGCGGGCGGCGACGTCGGTCGCCACGAGCAGGTCCACCGATCCGGCGCGCAGCTTTTTCATGACGCGCTCGCGCTCGTCCTGCGACATGCCGCCATGCATCGCTTCGGAGCGGTAGCCTCGACCGTTCAGCGCCTCGACCAATTCATCGACATCGTTGCGAGTGCGGCAGAAGATCAGCGCCGCTTCTGGACACTCCAGATCGAGAACTCGACCGAGCGCGGCAAGCTTGTGTGCGCGTCGGACCAAGTAGGCCGTCTGGCGGGTCAGCGGGCCGTCATCATCATCGGTGGGCTCGTCAGCGATCCGGACTTCAACTGGGTCGGTCAGATGCTTGCGCGCGATCCCGGCAATCCGAGGGCTGAGCGTGGCCGAGAACAGAAGGGCCTGACGGTTCTTGGGGACCTCGGCCAGGATCTCGTCCAGGTCGTCCGCGAAGCCCATGTCGAGCATCTCGTCGGCTTCGTCCAGCACCAGCATCTCAACCCGTCCCAGATCCAGCGTGCCTCTGCGGATGTGGTCCAGCGCACGGCCGGGAGTCGCAACAACCACATCCACGCCGCGCTTGAGCACCCGCAGCTGCTGGCTGAAAGACTGACCGCCGTAGATGGGCAGAACCGCGACCGACATGTGCCGCCCGTACCGGTGCACCGCCTGCGAAACCTGGACCGCCAGTTCACGTGTGGGGACCAGGATCAGCGCCGTGGGCGAGCCCTGGCCTTTTTTGATCCGCTGGAGCAGGGGCAGTGTGAACGCCGCTGTTTTTCCAGTTCCGGTAGCGGCCAGACCCAGAAGGTCTTTCCCCGCGAGCAGATGGGGGATCGCCTGGTTCTGGATCGGGGTGGGCTCCTCGTAGCCAAGAGAATCGAGAGCGCGGAGCAGTTCGGGGCCGAGTCCCAGATCAGCGAATGCGCGATCTGCTTCGACGGAAGATGTGTTGGGCATTGAAGAAGTTAACGGCAGCGGCGTCCGGGGCGATGTCCGGACCGGGATTCCTTCCCGGTCCGGTTCGCTCGCCCTCAGGGCCCCTCAATCTCAGGGCTTGTCGACCGCCGGTGCCTGCCCGGGGTCGCCTGATGTTTCCTCCGTCAGTCGCGCGCTGAAACCCGGATCAGTTTTCCGGTCGAGACTGCGGAAGCTGCATCCCGCCACCGGCTGCAAAGCAGTAGAAGTAGCCGTTCCCGCCCGACCCCTGCAGGTCAGTCTGGCTGCACCCGCGAGAGGCGTGGGCTGAATTCCAGGACTCCGGGTTGGCACCCCCGCCCGTGCGGTCGAAGTGGCCGACCATGGCACTTCCGCTGCTCACGCTGGTGGTCCAGTTGGCGCAGGTCGTATCGTCCGATCCGCCGACCGCCCGACCCTGCAGATCAGAGCCCGTCAGAATGTCATGGGTGTTCGGTGTATCGCCGCGCGCCCTGACCACGTTGCCCCACTCGGTCATGACCGTCGCCTTGGTGATGTTGGCGTTGTCGGAGTGCAGGTCGGTCGCGTCCCGGGCGATCATCACGCCCTCGAAGTTGTACCAGGGGCCGGCTCCGATCCGATCACGGGCGTTCGCTCCGTCGGCCCCGGTGGTGCTCAGGTAGGCGCGCCAGTCTTTGCCGCCTTGTCCGACTGCGTAGGCCAGCAGGGTGCAGTAGGCGTCCGCGCCTTCAAGTCCGCCCAGATCGGCGCCGTTTCCCGGGCCGCTGCTGGTCAGAAAGAAGCTCATGTTGTCGGCCTGGGCCGAGGCAGGGGTCGAGAGGGCGAGGGAAAGGCCAAGAACGGCCGTGATTGCAGCGAGCGCCGGGGCGCATCGGCTGGAAAGGCTGAAATTCATTCAGGTATCCGGGTCGGGAGGAATCGCACTGCGGCAGCGATCAACGGGGGCAGAGTAGGGCGGGTCACTACCGAAAGCCAAGAGTCCAGCACCACCCGCCCTCTTTGGCTCAGCGCCGGCGGCCTCGAACGCCGCGAGCGCAATCAAGCTTCACACTCAGCGCCGCCGCCCTCGCAGAAATACCTGAATCCCGTCCGGCCTCGGGTTCACATACTGGATCCGGATTCGGCCGTCATCCATCTCGTCGATGATCCCCGGGATTGCATTGGCGGTCAGCCGCCAACCTTCGGGGAGCACCACCGTGTTTCGCGCCCGACCGAAATTCCGGTCCCAGACGAATTCATCGCCGTGCTGGGTATACCGGCCGGTGTCCGTGTAGGTCTCCCAGATCCGGAGCCGGACCGAGGCGCCCTTCTCGACCGCTGGAAACCAGATCACCACGACTTCAGTCTCGTCCGTAACCTCACCCCCGATGTCGATGCCTCGGGCAGCGATCGCGGCACCCTTTAACTGCTCCACCTCAAGCCGTTCGCCGGTGTCCAGGTTGTACGCTTCTGGATCTGCCGCCGAACTCCCCGCGCGCACCATGTTCAGGTATCGGTCCATACCCACCCGCTCCTCGGTGTAGTCGTGGAAGAGCCGGAACGAGCTGGTCGAGGGCCGCTGCAGGTAGTAGGTGATGTCGCGGTTCTCGAAGGCGCGTTCGCCGACGCGGTAGTTGACACGTGCCCGTTCTGGCGAGCCGCCACCCGAGGTCGGGATCCGATCCGTGGACGATGCCATGAGGTGAACGCCGGCGTCGTTGGCGAGACGCCGGGCCCGGACCACCAACGGGACAGCGCCTGCCCCCGTGTTCATGAAGCTGGTGCGGATTCGACCATCATCCTCGATCTCCACCTGGACCGGATAGTTGGCGCCGATCAGCTCGTAGCCCACCGGCAGCACCACCGAATTCCGCCGAATGCCCAGCGAGCGATCAAACACGATCACCCCCTCGCCGTCCTCGAAGTAGCTCTCATGGTCCCAGTAGGTCTTGTCGATGCGGATTCGACCCTGACCCCCCTCAGCCACTGTGCGGGCCAGTGTCACCTTGATGTAGCGCCCGTCCAGGCTGGCGCGCGGATGCCCGTTCGCGCGGGCATGCGTGCCGTTCACCAGTTCCCACTCAAGGGGCTGGCCGGTGTGCAGGTCCGTAACGCCGTGGACCTCTTCCTCGGCACCCACCCGGATGCCGTTGTAGAAGAACCGTGCGCCCGGCGTGGTGGCCGAGACGTCGTAGAGGATGCGGAACGCGGCGCTCCCCGGCTCCTGCAGTTCGTAGCGCGTGTAGTCGTCGGTCTGGGTCTGCGGTGCCGTCTGGGTAGCAGCCGGGGTCGCAGGAAAGACCAAGAGTGCAAGCATGCCGAGAACGGCACGGGTGGTCACATAGCGGGGCATTCGGACCTCTCTGGTTCGTCGCACGAGTCGGGGTACGAGTCGGGGTACGGGCCCACCGGGCCAAAGCCGACCGCGCCAACATAGAGTCCACCCGCCAGACTCGCCCGCCGAGGGCTCGCGACCAGCCTCATTCCTAAGCGCGACCGCGAAGCACTCAGCGGACAACTGGGTATCATCCTGCGCAGGTCCACCTGCGCAGGTCCACATTTTTGCCGCCGGCAATCTCGATCTGCCTCGACTCAGACCCAAGCGACCGATGTCACGAGCCACGCCCCGTCCACGTCATCGCCTTTTGACGGTTCTGCTCAGCGCTGGACTGATCGGCGCCATGTCGTCCTGCTCAGCCATCGGGGAGTTCTTGGCCAGTCCGGACGAGCCGCCCACTGCCGACACGCTTCGGGTGCTGGCGTACAACATCCATCACGCCGAGGGGATGGATTCCGTCATCGATCTGCAGCGCATTGCAGATCTGATCATGGAGGTTGATCCCGACATCGTCACGCTGCAGGAAGTCGACAGCATGGTCACGCGCACCGATCGGGTGAACCAGGCTGCGGTGCTGGGGCGACTGACGGGGATGACTCCCGTCTTTGGGCGCTTCATGCCGTACCAAGGGGGAGCGTACGGGATGGCGATCCTGTCGCGCTGGCGGATTCGCGACATCGACAACTATCGACTTCCCGATGGCGCTGAGCCGCGCACCGCGCTGACCGTGGTGATCACCTCCCCTACCACCGGGCAGCCGATCCGGGTCTCGGGGATCCACTTCTACCGCACCGAGACCGAGCGCGCCGCGCAGGCGGAGTCGCTGATGGGGTACCTGGCGGCGACTGCCCAGCCGGGCATGCCCTCGATTCTGGCCGGCGATTTCAACTCGGAACCGCGCACACGCGTGATCAACGAGCTGCGGTCTGGCTGGACGATCGTCGACAAGGGTCGGGGCAACCTGACCTTTTCGTCCTTTGACCCGGTCCGCGAGATCGACTTCATGATGTATCGGCCGGCGGATCGCTTTGAGGTTCTGGGCCAGTGGCTGATCGACGAACCGGTGATTTCGGACCACCGCCCGGTGGTGACGGACTTCATCATTCGGCGGGAGGTGCGGTGAGATCTCGGCGTCCAACGCCTCACCCGATGGGTCCTCACTCCGGTCCGAGCTGGGGACGCCGGTGGATGACTCCTTACCGATCCGGTCAATGCACCCTGCAAACCTGATGTGCCCGCCCTATTGACGGGTCCGCCGTGGGGTGCGACCGTTACTCATATGCTCCGAGTGGAGCACTAGGAATTAAGATGAGGGCGAAGGTCCCGATCTTGGGGTCTTTGCCTTTTTTTCTTGTGGCCAGGTCGGCCACACACGGCGCGGGGAGATTTCCGCGCAACAGCAGTCGGTGAAGTACGTGTCACGTAGCTCCGACTCGCACAACAATTGGAGCGCATGATGCGTACCACAGGAACTGTTAAGTGGTTCAACGATCAGAAGGGTTTCGGATTCATCACGCCTGAGGACGGCAGCAAGGATTGCTTCGTTCATCACAGCGCAATCCAGGCCGAGGGTTTCAAGACTCTCGCTGAGGGTGCCCGTGTTGAGTTCGACATCGTCCAGGGCGCGAAAGGCCCGGCGGCGGAGAATGTCGTAGCCCTCTAAGGCATCGACAGGCCTTCGGCAACGAAAGCCAACTCGAGCCGTCCTGCTTCGGCAGGACGGCTCGTTTTTTTTTGCCCCCAAATGGGGGCGACCGAACTGTTTGAGGACCAACTCGCGAAGATGCGGGGCCGTACCCATGTTTGAAGCGAGATGAAGTGAAGGCCTGGGGCTTCCCTGTATGCAGAGAGTTTGAGCATGTCCGAGAACCCATCTGATCTTGAAGCCCGTGTTGGACGGCTCGAAACGCTGGTCGAGTCACTGGTTCGTGAGGTCCGCGACTCTCGCGCCTCGGACTACGGACAGCGCGGCCAACCGGACCGGGGTCCGGCTTCGGCCGCCGCCGGTGCGGCCGACCGCCCTCCAAGATCGGCGGGCGGGCCTGACACGCACCGTCAGCCGGGTCCGCGAGCGACGGCACCCCCGCCGCTGCCGTCGCCCTCACCACGCCCGAGCCTGGCCGAACACATGGCGGGGCAGGGCGAGCGCTGGCTCGGACGAATCGGGATCGGCTTTGTCGTCCTGGCCGTAGCGTTCTTGCTGAAGCTGGGCTTCGACCGCGGCTGGATCACTCCGCTGTTCCGACTGATTCTCGGCGGCGGCATCGGCGCCGCACTGCTTGTGATCGGGCTCAGGGTGGAGCCGGCGACCCGCCGACTCGGGCAGGCGCTTCTGGGCGGGTCTGTGGCCGTCTTCTATCTGGTGGGATGGGCGGGGTTCGCCCTCTACGACTTGGTCCCGTTCGTGATCGCCTTCTCGATCATGACCACCACAACGGTACTCGCCATCGCGTTGGCGGAACGTCAGGACTCCGCCTTCCTGGCGGTGATCGGAGTTTCGGGCGGACTCTCCACCCCGTTCCTGCTCAACACCGGCTCGAACAACGTGATCGCCCTGGCGGCGTACGTGACCGTCGTATTGCTCGGCGGCGGCGCCGTCCATTACCACAAGGGATGGAGATCACTGCTGGCCACACTGAACCTGGGCGGGGGGCTGGTTCTGGTGGCGGTCTCGGTGGGCCTCGATGGTCGATCTCCGCTGATCCCGTTGGTCGCCGTGGCCGTCTTCTGGTTGGTCGCCGGCCTGGTTCCGACCCTGCGACTCGCCCTTGGTGCCGCCTCGGAAGAGGACACATCGTGGGAGCTGCTTGACCGTCCGATTCGCCGTGTCGCCCTGTATTGGGCGACCGGGATGACGGCCGTGCTGACAGCCGGGATGTTCGAATTCAATGGCCTCCCGTTCGCGCTTATCTGGTTCGGACTGGCTGCGATCCTGGCCGCGGGTGCCGCAGAGTATCGCTCGCGATCGGCTGTCGCTGGTCCTCCCGCCGAGGCCGCTGGACTTGCGGCGCTGGTCGGTTTGTGGATCTGGCCCGGTGACGAGTCGTCCATTCTGTTCGTAGCCATCGCATCTGTCATGCTGTTGCTGCTTCATCAGAGGAACGCGCCCGGTCGGACGGACGTCGTAGCACACGTCTCGTTCGCGCTTGCCAGCGTCATCTTTCTGGCCGAGTCCGCCGGATCGGAGCTGGACGGGTTTCTTGGGCTGCGAGATGGGAGTTTTTCGCGGCTCGGGGCGGTAGTGATGGCCGGGCTTGCTTCACTCGGGTTGGCACACCGGCTCCAATCGCTCTACCGGGGCCTGGCCTACGCTGCGTTGCTGATCTGGTCGTTGTCCACGCTCGACCCGCTCAGCAATGGCGCGGCTCTGGTCTCAATCGCATGGACCATCCAGGGTGCGGTCACCTTGCTCGTGGCGATGAAGCGCAGGTCGCAGCCGCTTCAGTTCGTTGGACTGGGGACCATCGTGCTTGTGGCAGCAAAGATGCTGATCGTCGATCTGGCCGATATGGACCCGGTCTGGCGAATCCTGCTCTTCATGGGCTTCGGCGTTGGCCTGCTGGGTCTGGCCTGGCTGTCGAATCGTCCCGGAGCCGAAACGTCACGTGACTGATGCCATGCCGGTCCGGAGGCGGGCGCTACCCTCGCGCGTCCCGAGGACGGAAACCATCTTGTGCGGACCGACTTCCGAGGGCCGTTGGTCTATGCCCGAGCCGCCTGAATCTCCTCCACCGACATCGATGAAAAGCCTCCCCCTGTTCTCGTCGCGTTTTCTTCTGGCGGCCGTCGCCACACTCGGACTCGCCCCAGGGGTCTCCGCTCAGGCGGACACGGTCAGTCTGACCTTCGCCTGGCCCGCAGGCCTTGTCGCCGATGTGACCGCCGAGAGCAGCGTCACGGTGGAATCGATGATGGGAAACCAGATGGAGAACTCCGAGTTCACTTTCGAGCTGGTGATGTTGGCCCATTCGGATGGGCTCAGCATTGCCAGTCGAAACTTCAACTTTGGTGGCGATGAGCCGGCCACACCGGAGGAGCGATTCGCTCAGAGCATGCAGGGCAAGCGTCCTACACTGGTGGTCTCCAGCTCCGGCGAGTTTGTCGGTCTCGAAGGGGTCGACCAGATCACCACCGCCGTGACGGCGGCACTGGATTCGATGGCTGGTCCGGGAGGCGACGCGATCGGTGCGCTCTTCGGGAACATGGACGAGGACTTCTGGACGTCTCAAGCCACTGCTGACTGGAACACTCGAGTCGGTCTTTGGGCCGGCCGCGAGTTTCGCCTGGGTGAGGTTGTGACGGTGCGGGGGGATCAGCGATTCCCGATGTTCGGATCCGAGAGCCTGCCTGTCACGTGGGCACTCGAATACAGGGGGGTCGCGGCCTGCAACGCGGATGATGCTGGAGACTCCTGCGTTACCTTGGCCGTCCGCACGACGCCCGACGGCGATGCACTTGCCGAAGCCATGCGGGGCTTCATGGCCGAGATGCTGAGCGAGATGGGCCCGGCCGGAATGCAGATTCCCTTCGAAGTCGACGAAGTTTCCGTCGAAAGTGAGATGGTCATGATCGTGGAGCCTCACACCCTTCTCCCGCACTCGCTGACTACGGAGATGACGACGAGTCAGGCGATCTCGATAATGGGTACAACTCAGACCACCACGAACCGGAACACCGAGAGAATGACCTACGTGTATCGACGCTGATCTCGGCCCGGTCTGCGATGTTCGCCGCCACCAAGTCTCTCCATGCGAGTATCTTGGTTCTCGGACGCCCGCCTTTTCGGGGGTGACTCGCTACTGTAACCTGCCTGCTCTTAATGCCTGATGTTCTTCGCCATCCGCCCGAACTCACGACCCGCTCACCCCTGGACCCTGAGGACTGGGAAGCCTTTCGTGAGAGTCTGATGGCGGTGGCCGATCGCCTGGTCGACCACGTCAGAGACCAGCGGCATTGGCCGGTGTGGCAGGAAATGCCTGCCTCGATCGCCGATGGGCTTCTTGAGCCGATCAGTACCGATGGACTCGGGGCCGCCCGCGCGTGGGAACTCCTGGAGGATCGGATCCTGCCTTACGGAGTTGGCAATCTTCATCCGCGTTTCATGGGGTGGGTGCATGGTGCGGGCACACCCGGCGGGTTGATTGCCGGACTCGCCGAAGCCGCGATCAACGCAAATGTAGGGGGCCGGAATACCGGGGCCGCCGAGGTCGAGCGTGCGGTGCTCGCCTGGTCCCGGGACCTCTTCGGTTTTCCGGAGACATCCAGCGGTATCCTGACCAGCGGTACCTCGATCGCCACCGTGATTGCACTGTCCGCGGCGCGTCAGGCTGCGGCCGAATGGGATGTTGAGAAGGAGGGCATGGGTGCAGAGGGCGTTCTCTTTCGAGCCTACGCCTCACAGTCTACGCACAGCTGCGTAGCAAATGCGCTCCGGCTTCTGGGCTTCGGTAGTCGCGCTCTGCGGGTCGTGCCCGTTGACGCCGAGGGGCGGATGGACATGGCGGAGTTGGAGGCGATGCTCGCGAGCGATCGCCAGGAAGGCCTCCGTCCCTTTGTCGTGGTCGGGAATGCCGGGACCGTCGACGTCGGCGCAGTCGACGATCTGACGGCCATCGCCGACCTCGCAGCCAGCGAGAACATCTGGTTTCATGTGGATGGGGCGTTTGGCGCGCTACTCCGGCTCAGTCCCCGCCTTCGTTCCCGCGTCCAGTCGATCGACCGCGCGGACTCCATCGCCTTTGATTTCCACAAATGGCTGCATGTCACCTACGACTGCGGCTGCGTGTTGATTCGGGAACGCGAGGACCACCGGGCTGCCTTCGCAGGTCGGCCCCGGTATCTGGAAGGACAGGCTCGAGGACTGGCGGCCGGAGAGCCATGGTTCTGCGACTACGGACCGGAGCTTTCACGCAGCTTCAGGGCGCTGCGCGTCTGGTTTCTGCTGGTAGAACACGGGACCGATGCCCTGGCCCAGGCGATCGACGAGTCGGTCGAGCGCGCCACGTATCTGGCCACCCGTGTGGTGGAGGAACCTCTGCTTGAGCTGATGGCGCCGTGCCGCCTGAACATCGTCTGCTTCCGAGTGAAGCCCTTGGGGGCCGAGGACTCCGATGCGCTGAACACGCGCGTGGTGGCCGAGCTGCAGAAGCGTGGGATTGCGGCCCCCTCGACCACCCGGCTTGGAGACCGAGTACTGGCCATTCGCTGCTGCTTGATGAACCACCGCGCCAATCTGGACGACATGGATGTGACCATCGATGGGGTCCTTCACATCGTTGAAGAGATGCGGCGCCCGCCTGATTGAGTCGGGGCGCCCGGTCGCGCAGTCGCACCGGGGTGGATAACATCGGCCTGATTCTGCGACACGACACCTTGGTCCGAGGCCCGATTGGATGGTGAGACATGCCAGGAGGTGAGGGTTCACTGGACGGTGACGCGGCGCTGAAATCGACCCGCAAGTGGGCGCTGGTCCGGCTGCCGTTCCTGATCATTCTGAGTGCCTTCATGCTGACGCAGGTGGGCGGGCTTCTGGGGATCACGCTCACCGCGCTGGTGCTCGGTGCCACACTCCGACAGACCCTGCGTCAGATCCGGGGACTGGAACTGTCAGAGAGCTCGGCCGACGACGCGGACGCGGTCACGAACCGGGTGTTGAAGGCGGGCGGCCTGGCCGACACTGAGTCGCTGACCATTGAGCAGACCAGATTGGCGATCGTCGACGAGATGGATCGCATTCGTGAGGTCGAAACATGGTGGGCGCGTGGGCGTCTCCTCGGGCCCGTCCTGACTGGAGGCGCGGCCATCGGGTTTTTTGGCGTGGGGACCTGGTACTGGTTCACTAGCCCATTGCCCTTCCTTGCGTGGGGCGGGTGGACGATCGGCGTGAGCTTGGTGGCCGCGGGCGGGATTCACATGTGGACCGAACGGAGAAAGGAGCGCGCCATCGAACTCCTGGAAGACCAGATGGCCGACCTCGCGGATGAACAACGGCAAATCGGATCGTCTGAAACGGAGTAGAATCTCCACGCGCCGCGATGCGCCACCGCCGACCAGGCGTCAGATTAGGGCGTACGACCCCGACCTATCCCGGACAGGACCCAAATGATCTCATCAGCCTCACGCCGCTTCACCCAGCTCCTGCACGTCGGTCTGGTGCCAGCCTTCACCGCATTGGCCATCGCCGTGGCTCCGACCTCCGCTCAGGCCCAGACCTCCAGCGCCGACTACACCGAGGGCTACCAGCAGCAGGCGCTCGACATCTACCGGACCATCATCGGGTTCCGGACATCGGCCGGACACAATCAGGTCGGTGTGATGGCGAACTACCTGGCCGACCAGTTTCGGGCCGGCGGGTTCGCGTCGGAGGATGTCCACGTCATGCCCCACACGGCTCCGAACGGGGACGCCATCCCTGTTCTGATCGTCCGGTATCGTGGAGACGGATCCTCCGGAGAAGAGCCCATCCTGTTCACGGCACACATGGACGTGGTTGATGCGCTGCCCGAGGACTGGGAGCGCGACCCGTTCACCCTTGTCGAGGAGGAAGGATACTTCTTCGGCCGTGGCAGCTTCGACGACAAGTTCGGCATCTCAATGCTGACGACCACCTTTCTGCGCATGAAGGCCGAAGGGTTCGTTCCGAATCGGGATCTGATCATCGGCTTCACCGGCGATGAAGAGACCGACATGATCTCCACCCGGGCGCTGGTCGATGAGCACCGGGATCTGACTGATGCGGCGTTCGCCCTGAATGCGGATGCTGGAGGTGGCGTCTTCAACGAGGACGGTACACCGCTCTCGTATCTGGTGCAGACCGCCGAGAAGACCTACGCCACCTTTGAGGTCACGGTCACCAACCCGGGTGGACACTCGTCGCAGCCCCGGAACGACAACGCCATCTACGAGTTGGCGACTGTGCTCAAGAACATTGAGGCGCATCGGTTTCCGGTCCGCGTGAACGGCGCAACCAAGCTCTACTTCGAGATGACTGCGGAACTGAAAGACGGCGAGGTGGGTGAGGCCATGCGCCGCATCGCCGCAGATCCCACCGATGAGTGGGCTGCCAACATCCTGTGGAATGAACCCGACCAAATCGGCGTCACCCGCACCACCTGCATCGCCACCATGCTTCGCGGAGGCCATGCCGAGAACGCATTGCCGCAGTCGGCGACCGCCACAGTGAACTGCCGCATTTTCCCTGGGATCGAGCCCATGGAGATCGGGGGTGTTCTGCAAGACATCGCCGGTGAGGGTGCCCATGTCGCAATGATCGGTGAGCCCGGTTCCGCGCCGCCGTCGCCGCTGCGCGAGGATGTCATGGAGGCGGTCCGCGTCGGAGTGGCCGAGATCCAGCCGGGCACACCGGTGATCCCCTACCAGGCACCGTATGCTACGGATGGCTATCGCTTCCGGGCGGCGGGCATCCCGACTTACGGAATTATGGGAATCTTCATCAAGGCCAGCGACGAGTTCGCGCACGGACTGAACGAACGGGTCGAGGTGGCCACCTTCTTCGATGCGCTTGAGTTCTGGAAGGTGGTTGTGACGCGATTGGCGGGACGGCCAGCGGCCTGATCGCTCTGGGTGCGCGCGGCTCTCGGGAAAGGCCCGGACCGTGAGCTCAAACCGGGCGGCTGACCTACCCATGGTCCCACCTCCGCTGTAGTCCGGTCCCGGACGAAGGGTCTCATTCGCCCGACTGATCTTCTGACAACGGCCGCGGGAGTTTCATTCCATTAGCTTTGAGATCACCTCTTGCCGGTGGCGTAAGGGCGGAGTGCGTCGCAGCTGCCGCTGGCCTGATCACCGCGTGAGGTCCCATGCAACGACTTGTGGACATGATCTCAATGACTGCCTTCGGCTGGCTCGGATGGTTCGCCGGTGCGCCCTGGGGAATCTTCACGGCCTTCGTCATCTCGATGGTGGGGACCGGCTTCGGGCTCTGGGCATCGCGGAAGTACATCGGCGGGCTGCTGCGCTGACGGCGCAGCCGCTGGAATAGCCGCCGCCCTGCGAACCCATGACTGGTTCGTGGGCGCGCTCGAGCAACTGATCTCGTCCGCACCGAACAGAGGCTCCAGCCGAACTCGCCTTGCCGCCCGCCGTGGCGATCCGCATCCTGCACGCCTATCCCGAACGACCCCAACCGGACGTGCAGATATGCGCCAGTCAGTCTCGACCTTCCTTCTCGCCGCTCTCGGCGTAGCCCTTCTGGTACCGGCAAGTGCCGCCGCCCAAACCACCGTCGAACAGGCCGTAGGCGCTTTCCCGATGCGCGAAGTCGGCCCGGCCGTGGCCGGCGGCCGCATAGCCGATATTGAGGTCAGCTCCACAGACAAATCCACCTGGTTCGTGGCGGTCGGGTCCGGCGGCGTCTGGAAGACGACCAACGCGGGCACCACCTGGACCCCGGTCTTTGACGGTCAGTCGGTCTACTCGATTGGTGAGATCGCCCTGGACCCGAGCAACCCGAACAACGTCTGGGTCGGAACGGGTGAGAACGTCAGCGGACGGCATGTGGGCTGGGGCGACGGCGTCTATCGCAGCCGCAACGGCGGGATGACCTGGACCAACGTCGGGCTGCCGCACTCCGAGCACATCGGCAAGATCCTGGTTCACCCCGAAGACTCCGATCGGATTCTGGTCGCAGCCGAAGGGCCGCTCTGGTCCAGCGGCGGCGATCGAGGCGTCTACCGTTCCGATGATGGCGGTGACAGTTGGGAAGCCGTCCTGAGCATCGATGAAAACACCGGCGTGACCGACATGGAGTTCCACCCGACCGACCCGTCGATCGTCTATGCGGCGACCTTCCAGCGGCAGCGTCGCACCTGGGGCTACATGGCGGGCGGAGAAGGGTCCGGCATCTGGAAGTCCACTGACGCGGGCGAGACCTGGCGTGAGATCACCACCGGGCTTCCTTCCGGCGACATGGGCAAGATCGGCATCGCGGTTACGCCTGCCGATCCGGATCGGGTTTACGCCACCATCGAGGCAGGGCAGTCCGAGCAGGGCTTCTACCGGTCCATGGACGAGGGCGAGAGCTGGGAGCGTCGGAACAGCTACATCTCCGGCGGCACCGGGCCGCACTACTACCAGGAGATCGAGGCGTCCCCCACCGAAGCCGACATCGTCATTCAGATGGACGTCTTCTTTCAGATCACGCGGGATGGCGGAGCCAGCTTCGGCAATCTGGAGACCGGCCGCGACAAGCACTCCGACAACCACGCGCTCTGGATCGATCCAGACAATCCTCGCCACATGCTCGGCGGCACCGACGCCGGCCTGTACGAGACCTTCGATCGCGGTACCACCTGGCGGCACTTCCCGAACATGCCGATCGCGCAGTTCTACAAGGTCGCCATGTCCAACCGTGCGCCCTTCTACGATCTGCTGGTCGGGGCGCAGGACCTGGGTACGCTTCTCGCACCCTCGCGCACGATCACGACCGAGGGTATTCGAAACGACGACTGGGTCTTCCCGTTGGGAGCCGACGGCTACGGAGTCCAGATCGATCCCACCGATCCCGACATCGGCTACATGATGACGCAGCAGGGCAATCTGGTCCGGACCATCCTCAGCAGTGGTGAGGTCATGAGGATCCAGCCCAAGGCTGCCCCGGGAGAGCCCATCGAACGATGGAACTGGGATTCGCCGATCATCATCAGCCCGCACGATTCCGACCGGATCTTTTTCGCATCCCAGCGCCTCTGGCAGAGCAATGATCGCGGCAACTCGTGGACCGCGATCAGTGAAGACTTGACCACCGGCACAGACCGCTATGAGCTGCCCTACATGGGGCGGGTGTGGGAGTTGGACGCCATGCACGACAACGGCGCCATGTCCCAGTACGCGACGCTGACGTCGATTTCGGAGTCTCCGGTCGCTGAGGGTCGACTCTACACCGGGTCGGACGACGGACTCATCCATGCGACGACGGATGGCGGTTCCAATTGGACGCGTACCGCGCCGCTGCCGGGCGTTCCGGAGCGGTCCTTCATCAACAAGGTGGTCGCGGGCGAGCATTCGGCCACGACGGTCTTCGCTCTGGCCGACGCGCACAAACTCGGCGACTACGCCCCCTACATTTTCCGCAGCAATGATGGTGGTTCCACCTGGACCTCGATCCGTGGCGACCTGCCCGACGGGATGCTGGTCTGGGCTCTGCAGCAGGATCACGTGAACCCCGACCTGCTCTTTGTGGCGGCCGAAAAGGGCCTCTACTTCACCATCAACGGTGGGACCAACTGGAGCCCCTTGGCCGGGACCCCGACCATCGCCTTCCGAGATGTACAGCTTCATCGGCGCGACAACGATGTAGTCGGTGCGACGTTCGGGCGCGGTGTCTACATCCTGGACGACTACTCGCCGCTCCGCTCCATGGCCGACGGTGCACTCGACGGTGTGGGCGGCATCATGCCAGTGCGCGACGCATGGTGGTACGTGCAAAAACCTCTCAACCAGGCGAATGGTCGACCGACCTATGGCTCGGACGCGTACGCCGCATCCAACCCCGACTTCGGGGCGGCCCTGACCTTCTTCATTCCTGAGGTGCCTTCTACCTCACGTGAGGACCGTCGTGCCGTGGAGCGTGACCTTCGCGCCGCGGGAAGCGACGCGCCGTTCCCTGGTTACGAGACGCTGAGGGCTGAGGCCGGTGAGAATGGACCCCAGGCGATGATCCGAATCGCGGACTCCACAGGCGAAGTGATCCGGCTGATCTCGGTCGATGCCCGTGCCGGCGTGCAACGCGTCACCTGGGATCTGCGCCGCCCTGCGCCCAACCCGATCAACTTTGCCAACCCCACCTTCCGTCCGCCCTGGGCGGGAGACCCACTGGGGCCTCTGGCCGCGCCCGGCATCTACTCGGCTCAGTTGATGATGATCACCGACGCCGGTGTGGCTGAGCTGGGTGCCTCACGCAGCTTCGAGGTTCGTCCTCTTCCGGACGCGCCTGCCGGGACTGACTTCCGGGCCGTGGCGGACTTCCAGTATCGGGCGACCGAGCTTCAGCGCCGGATCGGCATCGCGTCATCCGAAATGGGCCAGCAGCGAGAGCGCCTGCGCTACATGCGCGCCGCCGTGATCCAGACGCCGGGGATCGATCCTGCCTTCCTCAACCGGATCGGCGAGATGGAGCGCGAGTTCGACGGTATTTCTCTCCGGCTGCAGGGAGACCCGATCCGGGGGTCGCTGAACGTCACGTCGGCTCCGACCATTTCCGCGCGAGCCGGGAATGCTGCATCCGGCCCGAGTCAGACGACCCAGATGCCGACGGCTACGCATGTCGAGGATTTGAGGATCGCCACGGAAGGTTTCGCGCCGATTGAGCGGGAGATCGCTCAGCTGATTTCTGGACGCATGACCGCCTTGGAGCAGGCGCTTGCTGATGCCGGAGCGCCGTGGACGCCGGGTCGGCGGGTGGGGGGGTGAGGTGCCAGGTACAGGGCCGGCTGGGGTCTGGACCGCTCGCAATCTTGGGGAAGTCTGAACAAGGAAGGGATGATGAGAGCCGGAGTTGAGCTGTGACTGAGAACAGATTCCGCGGGGAGGCTCCGTGCGTGCTCGTCCTCGGCCTGCTGGCGGCCGCCTGCTCCGACTCGGCCCCGAATGAAACCGGCGTCGAACGCATCGACAGCGCTGGAACACAAATCGTCGTCAACGCCACCGCCACGCCTCCTGTCTGGCGACTCAGTCCCGAGCCCGAGCTTTCCATCGGCGTGCTCGAGGGGGAAAGCGCATATGAGTTCGGTCTGGTTGCCGATGCCCGGACTCTGGCGGACGGCGGCATCGTCCTTACCGATGTACAGAGCCGCGAGGTTCGGGAGTTCGGACCGGAAGGTGAACACCGCTGGACTGCGGGCCGGGAGGGGGACGGGCCCGGGGAGTTTCGAGCGCCCTTCAATCTGACGGTGCGAGGCGACACCCTGGTGGTATTCGATCCACGCCTCAATCGATTCACGCGACTGGACCTTTCTGATGGTGGCCTGATCTCAATCCTCACGCCCCAGGTTCGCATTCTGAATGCCGGGTTCCTGACCATGCTTGAGGACGGCTCGACCCTGTTCGACAGCGACGAGTACATCCTCCCCGACGCGGGTTTTTCCCAGATGTACACGGTGTTTCTTCGCGTATCCGCCGACGGGAACACGGTCGATTCGCTCCCCCGACAACCGCTCGCGATGATGGGCGTGCTTGATTCGGAGGGCCGTATGGTGGGCTCACCTCTGTTCAGCCCGCAGGGGCTGTCCGCGGGTGGACGCAATGCGTACTGGGTCACGTCGGCCGCCGAGCCCGAGATGAAGCAGATCGCCCCCGACGGATCGGTTCGGCGGATTGTGCGCTGGCCCGACTGGGCTCGCTCGGTCACCCAGGCCGACGTCGATCGATATCTGGAGGTGGAACTCGCCGAGACATCTGAGGAGTTCCGCCCCGCTGTCCGCCAACGAATCACCGGGCAGCCGGTCGCCGACGAGCACGCCATCTCGGAACGCCTCGTCGTGGGGCGTGATGGGCGGGTCTGGCTCAAGGTGACGGCGAGGCCGGGGGTGGTCGCTCCTACGAGCTGGCTCGTGTTTGACCGCGACGGAGTGCTTGAAGGCCGGGTCGAATACGGGTTTAGCGGTCGGGTCCTGGAGGTGGGCGCCGACTACCTGCTGGCCGCGGTTCAGGACGAGTTCGATGTCCAGCGGGTGCAACGGTTTCGGGTTCCCAATTCCCAGCCGAACCGTTGACGGATGTCAGGGGTACGTGTACGTATTGATATAGACACGTATACGGGGAGGCTGGAATGAAAACCAAGGTAACACTGACTATCGAGAGGACTCTCGTGCCTCAGGCGAAGGATGCCGCGGCGCGCCGAGGCGCTTCGCTTTCGGCGCTAGTCGAGGATTTCCTCCGGGGGATGATCGAGGACCAGACGCCCCCATTCGGCGACCGTTGGCGAGGCGCGTTCCAACTGGCAGAAGGTGACGATCCCAGGCTGGATGCCCTGAAGCGGAAGTATCACTGATGCTGCTGGACACCGATGTGCTGATCGATGTCGCGCTGGATCGGGCTCCCCATGTACGTCATTCAGCCGCACTGCTCTCGGAACTCGAGCGGCGGCCGCCCTCTGCCTTTGTTGCGTGGCACTCACTTTCCAATTTCTACTATCTCGTTCGGGCGAGTCGCAGTGATACGGACGCTCGAGAGTTTCTCTCGGAGCTGACCCGGTTCGTACAGGTGGCCCCATCGGACGCCGAGAGTCTCCGGTTCGCCGCGGGTCTCAAGATGAAGGACTTCGAGGACGCCTTGCAGGTGGGTGCGGCCCGTGCGGTCGGAGCGGAGGTGATCGTGACCCGGAACGGGCGGGACTACCGAAACGCACCGATTCAGATCGCCACTCCGCGGCAGGCGCTGCAGCGGCTGGCCGGGTGATCGGGCTGGTCGCGGAACTGCCGGTCGGCCGACAGCTTGGCCGAAATCACCCGGGCGTTCGGGCGTAAAGAGAAGAACCCGCCCCAGGAGGAGCCCGTTGTCCGCAGCCCCGAGGCATTCAGGAGATTGGATCGGCCGTCTTGGCCTGATCATCGTGCTCGCCAGCGGGCTCGGCCCCAGCGCTGCCTCGTCGCAGATCATTCGAGGGCGTCTGATCGATGACGCCACGGATCGGCCCATCCCCGGGGCGCTCCTGCTCCTGATCGACGACGATGGCGACGAGATCCGCCGGACGTTCGGGGACGACCAGGGCGTGTTCCATTTACGCGCCGATCTGGGTCAAACAGTACGACCCGGGCACCGATGCGATGCCGCTGGGCGGCGGCCGCCCCTCACTTGGCGGACTGTGGATGGTGCTCGGAGCGGACGGTCAGATCGCTGCCCACATCCAGATGCCGCCCGACTTCGCGCCGCTTCTGGTTGTCGGTGATAAAGTTCTGGGGCTGACGCGGGACGACTTCGATGTGGAGTCGCTGGTTCTTTTCGAGCTCCAGCGGTGAGCCTGCACGGGCGTGCCCTGGTCCTCGCCCTAATCGGGACGATCGGCTACGCTAGCCCGGCGGCGGCCCAGCAGGCGATCCGCGGCGTCGTACTCGATGACGAAACCAATCGCCCCGTGGCCTCAGCGACCGTGCGCCTCATCCACGCCGATGTCGCGGAATCAGTCACCACGACCGACGCCGCCGGCATTCAGCGCCAGGATCGAGACCTGTGCGGCCTGGTAGTGATCTGGACCAAAGCCGGCTGGTAGCAAAACGGCGCCCCGCCAAAGCGAAGCGCCGTCCTGTTTGTGGTGCCATCCACCAAATTGAAGCGAAGCGCCATCCTGTCTCCCCATCACGCATCCCAGCCGACCCGTTAGGGCCCTCAAATGGGATGCAGTGAAAGGCAGCCGAGGAAGCCGAAACGAGACGTAGCAGCGCTACGTCGCAGTGAGGACCTGCAGGCTAACGCAGCAATGCGCCCATTTCAGGGCCCGGGCCATCAATTACCGATTCTTTGTACTCGCTGGAACTCCTCAACCGCATTGATATGGTTGATCAGTGCCTGGAGCTCCGACAACCGGGCCGACGTCAGCTGGTTCTGCGCCGTCAGCACCTCAAAGTTGGTCGCGACGCCCAGGCCAAAACGGACCTGTTCAGCCGCGGCGTTCTGCTCCGAGGCTTCCCGGCTGCGCTGAGCGGCCTGGTACTGGAGCAAGGTGTTGTCGACGGCGAGGCCGGCTGAAGTCACCTGGGTGACGATCTGAAGCTCCTGATTCCGCAGCGCCAGGTCCTGCTGCCGAAGCTGCAGGCGCGCCCGCTCCAGATTGGCTTTGGCGGAGTTCACGCCGAGCGGGTAGGAGGCAGTCAGAGAGACGTTCCAGGTCGGGTTGTCCAGGTCGGCAATCGATCCGAGGCCGTCCAGATACCCGCCGGACTCAACCAGTATCGGGGCACCACCAAGGCTGGTCCGCTCGAACAGGTTTCCCCCGACGCCGGCGAGCGAGTAGGAGGCGCTTAGATCCAGGGTGGGCAGGGCGCTGGACTTGGACACATCCAGGTTGACCTCCGAAATGCGCCGCTGTTCGCGCTGGACTCGCAGGTCCGAGCGCTCGGAAAGCGCGCGCTCAATTGCAGCTGGGATGTCGACGATGGTGGACTGAAGCGCAAGCTCGGGTGCGTCCGTCGGATTGATCGTCTGTACCAGGAGCGGATCATCCGCACCGCCAAGCAGCAACTGCTTGAAGAGAAGCTCCTGGTTCCGCCACTGGATCTCTGCGTTCAGGAGCGACTGCTGTGCGGTTGCGACCTGGGCCTGATTCTGGATGACCTGGTACTCGGTGGCGCGTCCCGCCTCCTGCCGGACCCGGTTCTCGGCCATAAGGCGCTCCTGCTGAGCCAGCGAGCGGCGCTGGATCTCGATCTGCTCAAGCGTCGCCCGAAGCGTCCAGTAGGCCCGTCGAACGTCGTCGACCAGGTTCTGCGCCTCGGTGTCGAGCTGAAGCTCAATGATCTCACCCTGAATCTGCTGCGTCTCAAGCTGAGCGCGCTGGGTGTCCGCGGCCCGTCCATTCAGAAGGGGCTGCGTGTACTGCAGGTTCACATTCGAGCTGAAGCTCGGATTCCGTGTCGAGAAGGCGTTGTTCGATTCAGACCGCGAGTTGTTGAAGTTGGCGCTCAGCCGACCGCCGTACCACGGAAACGCCTGCGAGAGCGAGCTGTTGAACGTGGTCCGCTTGGTCAACGTGCTGGCACCACCGTCGAGCTGACTGGTCGACTGTTGCGTGGAGTTGTTGAACCCGAAGTTGCTATTCAGCGTCGGCCGGAAGGCGGCCTGTGCGGCGCGCTGGGACCAGGCATGAAGGACGGGGTCGAGCTTGGAGCTCTGCAGGCCAAGGTTCAGTTCGAGCGCCCGATCGATCGCTTCCTGCAGCGTCATTTCGACCAAGAGCGTGCCGGCGGGGACCGGAGGGCGGGCGGTGCCGGGGACGTAGTCGTCGACTGGCGGGACGATGACGTCCTGGCCCGATACAGAAGCGGGGCCAACCACCAATGTGACCAGCGCGAGTCCAGCAAAGATATTCCTGCAGCTCTTCATCTCATGACCTTTTCGTTAACCCTGAAAACCGATTGGGATTCTTGCTCCGGCGCGGCTAAGCGCCCTCACCCGGTGGCACCCCACGGAGGAGAGACAGGTATATCCCCCGGACCGTTGAACGGGCCCGGCCGGTAGTACCTGAATTGCTACATCTGGAGACGGTGCGATGGGGCCAAACGTTAAAGCGGAATCCCGGCCATGGGTATGGCGTCCGGGGTTGTCGACGAAGCCGGGGCCCGGCGCGCAGGCGCGTAAAGCCGCACTCGGGAGGTGGGTTCTGATGAAGGGACTGAGACTGATTGTGCCGAGCCTGTTGGTGTGTTCTGGCTGAGCTGGCCCCGCGGGGCTTCGCAACCGACGGAATCGTCCTCTACGAGGTTCGGGGCCCCTGCGATCGGAGTCGAATCGGGTATCAAGGTGAGCATCTGACCCCATTTGGCCCTTCAGGGGTTGCGAAAAGGCAGTCCGGCGTCGAAATCTGGGGCATGAAGAGTTCTGTATTCCGCGCTCAGAGGCCGGCGTCCAACTTGGGCTGCCGGTGAGCGACCTGAGTCGAGCCGATGCCCCGGACGAACTGTCCCGGGTCGAAGACGGCGCGAGAATCGAGGGGCTGGAGGGTGATTTCTCCGGGCGCGTCGCCGAGCGTCGGCGGGACTCGTTCTTTCACGAATTCCGGGGTACGGGAGCGGCCCAGACGTTGCTTGGGATGGGTGAACTCATCATTCCCGTCCTCGCTCTGCTCAGTTTTGAGGACGTTGCCGCCGACCTCGGCCTCGGGCTCCTTGGATCCCTCGGGCTGATTCTCTTTTTCGTGCTGGCCTCCTTCCGCCGGGTGTTCCGGCGTCGGGCCACCCGGATCGGCCTGCAGAAATCCGGCGCCGACGAGGTGGACCTGGCCGACGAGGTCGAGGATCACTGGACCGACTTCTTTCGAGCCGCCGCCCTCTTGCTGGTTCTGTGGGCGATGATCCCGACGACTCGGTACGTGTTGTCGATCGACGATTTCATCAATTCGGGCGTATTCATCCTCTCCGACCTTCTGGTTGGCAGCGCTGCAGCCGTAAGCGCTTTCGAGGGCTGGCTGCGCCGCCGCCAGCACCTGCGGCTTGAACTCGAAGCCGAGGGGCTTCTGGTCGGCGACGGGAGTGATTCGGCCTAGAAGCCTGTTGAAGAAGTGGGGCGAGCCGCGTTACGAGCGCCGTGCGGCCAGATTCGAGGCGGCATAGAGTGGCGGGCGCCGGCCTCCCCCCTCGCGATCACGCAGTCGGCATCCCATCTTCGGGCCTCGCTCCGTCGCGCACTCACCCGGTCCGAATCGGCCCGGTCTGAGCGCGCGACGATCGTCCCTCTGTCATCCAGCCTGAATGCCCGTCTCCTACGAGAACTCCAAGGTCATCTACGCAGGGATCCGGGCCACCGGGGTGCGATCGCTCTCCGCGCTCCCGGAGACCTGGTTGGGGCTTCTGCTGCAGCGCGCGGAAGACGACCCCGAGATGTCGCTGATTCAGGTCGCCAGGGAAGAGGAGGCGATCGGGGTCGCGGCAGGGGCGTACTTCGCCGGGGCGCCTCACATCCTGCTGATGCAGAACCACGGCTTCCTTGCTGCCATCAACGGTGTTGTATCGCTCGCGCAGCTATATGGGATTCCCCTCTGCATGATGATCGCGCTGCGCGGTCACTGGGGAGAGCCCTACCCCTGGCACACCCGCGGCGGAATGGTCACCGAGGAGGTGCTCCGGGCGCTGGGAATCCCCTTTGAATACGCCCGAGATGTGGACAAGGTGCAGCGTCAGATCGGGGAGGCCTGGACCTTCTCGCAGAGCTCGCTCTCTCCGGTCGCGCTGCTGCTCACCCGCGATCTGATGGAGGACTGATGGAGCGGGCCCGCTGCCTGGAGGTGATCTATCCCGAGCTTGAGGACCGACCGGTGGTCACGATCATGGGAGCCTGCGCACAGGAGCTGTACGATCTGGGGGACTGCGACAACTTCTTCTATCTGCAGCATGCGATGGGGCTGGCCTCCTCCATCGGGCTCGGACTGGCGGCCCACCTGCCGGACGAGAGCGTGGTGGTGCTGGACGGGGATGGTTCGGTCCTGATGAACCTGGGGACCTTCGCGACCTTGGCCCGTTACGCGCCGCGCAATCTGATCCATATCGTCTTCGACAATGGCAGCCTGCTGTCGACCGGGGGCTACGACTCGCAAACGGCGGATGGCACCACCGATCTGGCGGCCGTTGCGCAGGGTGCCGGCGTCGAGCATGTGGCCAGCGTGGGCACCGAGCTGGAGTTCGGTGAGGCGTTTCTGGAGGCGCTGGAGCGCGACGCCCTCACCGTGATCGTGGCGCGGGTGCGCGCCACCGGCCCGGATCACTACGGGATGGATCTGGCCCTCCCGGAGAACGCCTTTCGCTTCCGTCGCTGGATCTCGAATCGTCGCAATCTGAACCGCTGACCTATTCCCTCTGGAGGCCTTCCATGTCTACCCTTGCCGCGCTCGCCGCGGACCTCGCCAGCGGCCAGGTCCGGGTCGTGGATCTGACGCAACCGCTCGGCCCTGACACCCCTGTGATCGGACTCCCCGAATCCTTTGCCGCCTCTCCGGGGGTCACCCTCCGGACCCTGAGTCGCTACGACGAGGAAGGACCGGCGTGGTACTGGAATGAGTTCACTCTGGGCGAGCACACCGGCACGCACTTCGACGCCCCGGTGCACTGGGTGACCGGGAAGGATCTGCCTCAGAACCGATGCGACACGATCCCGGCCCGGCGCTTCATCGGGCCCGCCTGCGTGATCGACGCCTCCGCGGAGGTGGCGGAGGACCCCGACTTTCTGCTCACCCCGGAGCGGATTCTCCGCTGGGAGGCGGAGCATGGCCGGATCCCGACTGGTGCCTGGGTCCTGCTCCGCACCGACTGGAGCCACCGGACCGACCCGGTCGAGTTCATGAATGTGGAGGAGGACGGACCGCACTCCCCCGGCTTTCGCAGAGACGCGTGCGAGCTGCTGATCGAGCGCGATATCCTGGGGGTCGGGGTGGAGACGGTGGGGACCGACGCGGGACAGGCGGGGGGCTTCGATCCGCCCTTCCCGAACCACACCCTCATGCACGGCGCGGGAAAGTTCGGACTCGCGAGCCTGACCAATCTCGATCAGCTACCGGCCACCGGAGCGATCGTGGTCGCCGCCCCGCTCAAGATCGTGGACGGCAGCGGGAGCCCGCTGCGGGTGCTTGCTCTGGTGGAAGGGGCGGACGAGTGAGAGTGCTCATCGGGGAAAAGGCCGCGTGACCATCGAACGCCCTGCGTACGACCTCTCCCTGATTCGAAGTCGCATCCCGCTGCTGGAGCAGGCGATTCCGATGAATCACTGCTCTCATGCCCCGCAGACCGCGGCGACCCGGGCGGCCGCGCTCAGATATCTGGATTCCTGGAACCGGGACGGGATGGACTGGGACAGCTGGATGCAGGAGGTGGAGGCCGCCCGGGCGAGCTTCGCCCGATTGATCGGGGCCGACCCCGGAGACGTCGCCGTCTTCTCCTCGGTGTCGCATGCGACGGCCGCCGTGGCTTCCTGCCTGGATCTGCTGCAGCAGGAGTCCGGTCGGAGCATCGTCGCCCTGACGGAGGCCGAGTTCCCGACGGTGGCACAGGTCTGGAAGGCACAGGAGGCGCGAGGGACTCCACTCCGCTGGATCCCGGTCGACCGGAAGGCCCACCGAGTCCGCGAGGAGGAGGTCACGGCCTCACTCGACGATGACGTTCTGCTCCTCTCTGCTGCCCATGGCTACTACCAGAGCGGGGCACTCCTGGATCTCGATCAGGTGATCCCGGCAGCCCGCGACGCCGGGGTGATCAGCTATGTCGATGCGTATCAGTCGCTGGGGACCCGTCCCATCGATGTGAAGCGGTTGGGGGTGGACATGCTCGCCTCCGGGAATCTGAAGTTCCTGCTGGGGGTCCCCGGGATCGCCTTCCTGTATGTACGGCCCGGGCTCGCCGAGCGTCTGGAGCCCGCGGTGACCGGGTGGTTCGGGCGGGCGGACCCCTTCGCCTTTGACACCCACCGCGAACGACCCCTGGACTGGGGCACCGGCGCCCGCCGCTTCGACGGGGGCACCCCTCCGGTGCTCTCCGCCTACATCGCTCGGGCGGGGATGGAGCTGCTGCTGGAGGTGGGGCTGGAGGCGATTGGAGACTGGACGCGGACGCTCTCGGCCCGGCTGATCGAGGGCGGAAAGGATCGAGGACTCCACCTGATGGGCCCCGCCGATCCGGAGCGTCGCGCCCCCACGGTCGCCTTCCGGGTGGAGGATGCACACGCCGTCGAAGCGTTCCTGCGCGAGCGGGGCGTTATCGCCTCCGCGCGCGGCCCCGCCATCCGGCTGGCTCCGCACTATCACTCGACCTTTGAGGATGTGGATCGGGCGCTCGAACTCCTGGCCGAGGCGGTGCGGTGAGGGCGGCCAGGTCGTCCGGCGACCGTGAAGTCGTGCCGCCCGCAGTCGCGCCGCCCACGACCGAGCCCTCCGCATGACCGACCGCGAGCAGTTCGCCAGCCGCCTCGGCGTCGTCCTGAGCATGATCGGGGTCGCCGTGGGGCTCGGAAATGTCTGGCGGTTCCCGTACATGGTGGGGAGCTTCGGGGGCGGAGCCTTCGTGCTGGTCTATCTGGCGACTGCACTGCTGATCGGGGTTCCCGCCCTCATGGCCGAGTGGGCGCTGGGGCGGCACACGCGACGGGGCACGGTCGGCGCCTTCGAACGGGGAGGGCTCCCGGGCGGTCGGGCGGTCGGGTGGTTCTTCTTCGCGGTGGTGACCGCGGCGACCGCCTACTACGTCAATGTCATTGGGTGGGTCGGATGGCACGCGGTGGTCGAGCTGACCGCTCCACTCAGGCCATCGATCAGCGGCGCCTGGATCCTGCCCCCCGACCTCGGAGTGGACCTGCGCTCTCTGCTATTGCAGGGAGTTGCCACCACTGCGGTGATCGGAGGGTGCGTCGCCATCCTGCTGGGCGGACTCCGGAGAGGGATCGAGCGAACCAGCGTGGTCCTCACCCCGCTCCTTTTCGTCGGCCTGCTGGTGCTGGTCGTCCGATCGCTCACCCTTCCCGGAGCCGGTGAAGGGGTACGGTGGCTGCTGGACTTCGACCCGGGCGCGATCACCCCTACCGTCGTGCTGGCCGCACTCAGCCAGGTGATCTTCTCCCTCGCGTTGGGGGGGACCTTCATGGTGGTCTATGGATCGTACCTGACCGATGACGAGGTGCTGGGGCGGGCCGCCATCTTCACTGTCCTCGGCGACACCGGGGCGGGGTTGCTGGCCGGGCTCGCCATCGTCCCCGCGGTCTTTGCGCTGGGGATGGAACCCGGAAGCGGACCGGGGCTGCTTTTCGCCACACTTCCCCGAGTCCTGGCGCAGGTCCCCGCGGGGTGGCTGGTCGGTGCGCTCTTCTTCGTCGCCCTTGGCGGTGCGGCCTTCCTCTCGGCGGTGGCGGCCTTCGAAGTTCTGGTCGCTGGCCTGACCGACAACACCCAGCTTCCGCGCCGCTCCGCCATCTGGCTCATGGCCGGTTCCGTCCTGCTGCTCTCGATCCCTCCGATGATCAACATGCGGATCTTCGTCCCCTGGGATCTCGCCTTCGGCTCCGGCATGCAGACCCTCGGTGCGCTCGTGGCCGCCCTGACCTTCGGCTGGGCTCTCGATCGGGCCCGCGCCCTCCGAGCGCTCGCATCCGGTGAGCCCACCGCGTTCCACCGCGTGCTCCACCTCTGGATCCGCTTCGTGCTCCCCGGCGCCATCTTGGCGGTCGGGGCCTGGTGGGTGGTCGAGACGCTGCTGGGGCGGGGGTGAAGGGGGGAACGGCGGGATCGACGGTCCACCGCGTTGGCACCCATCTGTATTTGTATACAACCATATTTGTATACAACCGTACTTGTGTACAGCGGAGGCACCCCGCTCGGAAGTGCGATCAGGTGGCCTCAGCCTCCCGAAACCTGATCCAGCGCTGCCACCACGATCGGCTTCGCCCACATGGGCACCTCATGCAGCCCGACCCGCAGTGAGGCTGTCCCGTCGGGATACCTGAGCAGAAGGCGCGGGCGCTCGGTGTTGTCGTAGAGGTCCAGCCGCGAGATGTGTGGAAGCAGGCGAATCAGATTCTGGCGGCTACGTACGTACCGCTCCCGGATTCGGGCTTCGGGGATGTCGTGGCCGCCACCTTGGACCCGGTCAGCCACCCGTCGGAGGTGAAGGTCGATTCCTTCGAGCCCGATGAAGAAGACCTCAACGGTTCCTCCCGCCTCGGCGATCTCGATGAGCCGCCGGGTCATGATCGAGCCCCCGAGGGTCGTCTCGAAGGTGAAGCGGAGATCCTCGGACCGAAGCCGCCGGAGCATCTCGGCGACGCGTCGGAGCGCCAGGGCGCTGGCCACCTGAGGTGAGACTCCGGGGTTCTCGCGGAGAACGGCACGGGCTTCGGTGTCCGGATTGAAGTACCTCGAGCCAAGTGCCTGAACCGCGGCCTCGATCACAGAGCTCTTTCCCGCGCCGTTGACCCCCGCAACGACGACGGCATGACCCGCGGGCATGGATCAATACACCTGGCCTTTCGATTCTCGTTCCTGATACGCGGCGAGGGCCTGCGCCAGATCGTCATCGGACGCCTCGAAGACCCCCTCCACGGCCCGGCGATGGGGGTCCCCCTGCATAAGATCCACCAGGGCGTTGAAGCGATCCTCGAAGTGCCCCAGGTCGACATCCCCACGGGCACGTTGGCAGAGGTCGATGTAGTCCTCGGGCGACATCGCGACCATCGCGGCATTTCCCCGGTTCAGGATCAGCACCGAGGAGGTCTGAACATCATTCAGCAGCTGACCGAACGCGTTCTGTGCGACGGTGGACCGTACCTTCTTCAGGGGGGCGAGCACGGGGTCCATGGATGTCTCCAATCTTGAGTTAGCTAATACTAGCTAATTGGAATCTGCACAGATGTCTTTTTGAACACAACCTCGCCAATGCTGCCCGTCTACCCGGTGTCTCTCAGCGAATGACGCGCCGGACGGCGCCGAGATACGCGTCGAGCCACCGCAGTGTGTGGCGGATCACCTCATTGTTCGGTGGCAGATGGCCCGTGGGAAGAACGACGAATTCCTTCTGGTTTTCTGGGACGTCGATCATCTCGAAGAACGGAATCTGCGTCTCCTCGTAGGGATGCATGAAGTCGTATTCGCCGTTGATGAGGATCGTCGGGGTCGTGATCCGCGAGACGAAGTTCCACGGTGCTGCGGCCTCGGGCACCGACCCCCGCCAAGCCGGATCCAGCGCGCCGCCGATGAGGACCGCGGCACCGAAGCGTTTCTCGAGAGCGACCGGAACGGCGAGCTCGGCACCGAGGCTCAGACCCAGATAGGCGACGGCGTTCTCCGAGAGGTCGGGGCGCTCCTCGATGAAATCGACGGTGCGCATGATGTCCTGGACCATCCATACGTAGCGCTGCCGTCGTTCAGTGGCCCCCCTGGATGCTCGCGCGTGGCCGCGTTCGTACATCCCCTTGAGGACGGGGTACACGAGGGCCCTGCCGCTCTGCGGAATAAACATGAGCTCGGCCATCTCGCTGATGTTCTCCGACGACGACAGGAAGGTGGCTGCGGAGCCCGGAAAGTAGACCACCGACTGGTAGGGAGGCTCGACTCCTTTCGGGAGAAAGACGTGGATCGGGAGCCTTTCGTCCAGGTACGCTGCGTCGACCACCACCAGTTCCCGCACCCAGGCGTCGGACTCGCCGACCACCGTACGCGTCCCCTCCAACGGACCTCGGTCGTAGTCGTAGAAAGCGGCGAGCGTCGCGAAGGTGGCGTCCTCCACCGGTTCGAAGTCCGTGAAGTCGAAGATCGGTCGCTCGATTGGCTCCCTGAGCGCCGGATCCGATGACTCGTACCGTGCGCACCGGATGCCGTTCTCCTCGCTGCGAGTCCACGGGTCGGCGGCGTCGTAGTCGGTGTACATGTGCGGGGGCGATTCCCACGATCCCCCAAGGATGTATCGGTCGCCGCCCGAGGCGTTCCAAACCCATTCGCGAACTTTGCCGGCGAGATCGGAGACTCCGGTGGGGCTGTACGCCTGCGTCGTGCCCACGGGTACCGGACCCGAGCCGTCGGAGAGATTCGCGTGTTGCAGAAGGCCATCCCACGGCGTCGCGGCACCGCCGTCCGCAACTTTCCAGTGGTAGTACGTCGGGAGCTCTTTCCCCCGAAATGCGCAGTAGGCGACAGCTTCGAACCAGCTGACACCTTGCACGGGAAACGCCTCACGCCCCTCGGACGGGCGGCTCAACTCCCATCCTGCGGGACCCGGCTGCCCAGTCCGGTCCAGAAAGGTCGTGCGCATTCGCTCGAGATCCACGGCGATGCCGCGTCGGGCAAGAGGCTCGGTCCACACGGCCGCATCCCAGCCGATGGCTGCCTCGAGGAACTCGACGTACTCCTCGTTCGTGACTTCATACTCGTCGAGCCAGAAGGCATCCACCGCAGCGGCCTCACCCGTCCCCCCCCCATGAGCCCGCCGGTTGCAGAATCATGCCCTCGGAGTCTCGAGGCCGGAGCGTGGCGTCGACGAAACCCCGAACCGGCGTGAGCGATGCGACGTACGCTCGATGTCCCTCCAGTTCGAAGCGGACAAGGAGTTCCTCGTACGGCACGTCGACCTCGTTGGGCGTCGTCCCCGCCTCAATCCAGACGGTGTCTTCGGGATCGAAGGGTCGGTAGGAGACGCGCGCACCCTCCGGATCACTGGTGAAGCGCACCGGGACGGCCGCCGAAGCATAGAGGTCCGCCAGCACCGGATCGTCGGGGAGGATCTCGAGGGCCCGGCGGGACAGGGCGAACGCTTGCGCCTGCTCCCCCGCCTCGAGGAGTCGCTGGACTTCGGGCAACGCCTCCGTTCGCGCCCAACGCGCCTGGTCGTCCCGGAAGAACCACACGCCGCCGAGCATCGCCAGCGCGACCCCCGCCCCGAGGGCCACGGCCGGCCAAGGCGCCCTTCTGCGCGTGTCGGTTCCGGCGTGAGCGGAGAGGCTGGCCGCCCGCAGATCACGGGTGAATGAACCCGCCGACTCGTGACGATCCTGCGGCTCCCTGGCGATCGCTTTCGTGACCTCGTCGGACACCGCGCGAGGAATCTTCGGGTCGATGGAGGACGGCGCCGGCGGGCTCTCCGTCAGGACCTTGGCGAGGGCCGCCCGGGGGGTCAGGTCGGCGAAGGGGGCGGCCCCCGTCAGCATCTCGTAGGCGAGCGCACCGAGGGCGTAGATGTCCGACTTGGCATCAAGGTCGTGTTCCCCCGCAGCCTGTTCCGGACTCATGTAGTCCGGCGTCCCCACCGACGTTCCCGTCTGTGTGAGGCGGTCGTCGTGTACGACGCCCAATGCCAAGCCGATTCCGAAATCGGCCAGGAGCGGTTCCCCGTCCGACATCAAGACGTTGGCTGGCTTCAAGTCCCGGTGCAGGACCCCGTGGCGGTGTGCGTGCTCGAGGGCGTCGCCGAGGCTCGCCGCGATACGGACGGCGTCCTCCACCGGCAGAGCTCCCTTCCGAGCCAGCTTCGCCCTGAGGGACTCGCCCCGGACGTACGGCATCACGTAGAAGAGAAGGTCGTCGACCCGACCAGAGTCGAAGAGAGGAAGAACGTGGGGGTGCTGCAGATTCGCGGTCGTTCTGATTTCCGAGAGGAAGCGCTCGGCGTCGACCTGCGCGGTGAGTTCGGGCTTGAGGACCTTGATGGCGACCGGACGATCGTGCTTCAGGTCCTGGGCCAGATATACGTGCGCCATCCCTCCTTCGCCCAGCTCTCGCTCGACGCGGTACCGGCCGCTGAGGGCGGCGTTCAGACGCGGAATGACGGACATCGGAGCCTTCTAGAGAGAGGACGCCCACACACAAACTCCCCGCCAAACGACCCCCGGCGCAAGTCGAGCTCTCGGGATCCAGGCCGCACGGACGTGACGCGCCCCCATTAACTCCAGTTCGAGCCCCGCCTATAGTCGGTCAGCCTCCGGCGGTTGATCGCGCTTCTCGACGAGGAGCTCGGGAAGCCACGAGCGCAAGGGCCCCCTTGGCCCTTCGGCCAGCCCACTTCGCCCACCTGAGCATCGAACCGGCTCAGTGCACCATTCCCTCGCCGGCCTCGCCAGCTCTCCGGGCCATCCCAGCGGCTCTCCGCCACGTTGCCGCCCTGCATCTCACTCCCTACCGCGCTTTCTGACGCCTCACCCCGGCTGAATCTCCTATCCGTCTATGCCCGGGACTGCTTGCGGCAAGTCCAAAATCGTTGACACCCCCGTTCGCAGGGAGAACCTTCTGGAACACTCGGATCGGTATTGAGCTTGGACGGCTTGGCGGCAGTTTCCCCCGGCGAGTCGTATCAACCGCCCACTCGTGGCACCGACCGACGGCTCAGTCACGATTTCCCGCCCCGATTTGGAGGCCCTAAATGCGCGCCCTTCGTCCGCTCTGCGTTGCGCTGCTCTCGCTCGTCCTGGCACTTCCCATCCGCGCGGAAGCGCAGATTCCCATGGGTCAGCCACTGCCCGTTGATCCGGCAGTGACTCAGGGCGAATTGGAAAACGGGCTCAAGTACATCATTCGCAAGAACACCATGCCGGAGAATCGCGCCGAGCTGAGGCTCGTCGTGAACGCGGGATCGGTATTGGAGGACGATACCCAGCTCGGTCTCGCCCATCTGGTTGAACACATGGCCTTCAATGGCACCGAACATTTCGAGAAACAGGAGCTCATCGACTACCTCGAACTGATCGGCATGGAGTTCGGACCCTCCATCAACGCGTACACGTCTTTCGACGAGACCGTCTACATGCTGCAGGTGCCGACTGAGGATCCGGAGATGGTCGGTACGGCGTTTCAGATCCTGGAGGACTGGGCCCACCTGGTGAGCTTCGACCCCGAGGAGATCGACAAGGAGCGCGGTGTGGTGATCGAGGAGTGGCGTCTCGGTCGTGGGGCTGGAGCACGAATGCAGGACAAACAGTTCCCCATCATGTTCAGCGACTCCCGGTACGCGGAGCGCCTGCCCATCGGTGACGTTGAAGTCCTGCAGAGCTTCCCTCACGAAGAACTCACCCGCTTTTACAACACTTGGTACCGGCCGGATCTAATGGCGGTGATAGCGGTGGGCGACTTCGATGTCGCGGAGATCGAGCAGCTGATCCAGACACATTTCAGTCGACTCGCGACGCCGGCGACCCCTCTCGACCGGCCCTACTACGACGTTCCCGACCACGACGAGACCTACTTCGCGATCGCGTCCGATGTGGAGGCGCCCAACGCCCAGGTTGGAGTTCTGGCCATGCGGGAGATCAGAGACGGCAGCACGGTGGGTGGGTACCGTGAGAGCCTCACAGAGTCGCTCGTGAGCGGGATGATGAACAGCCGCCTGCAGGAACTCACGCAGCAAGCCGATGCACCGTTCGTCGCGGCGGTCACAGGCACGGGACAGTTCGTCCGCACGAAGGGTGCCTTTCAATTGCTGGCCTTGGTTCCGGAAGATGGACACGAGCGAGGACTGGCAGCCGTTCTGACGGAAGCTGAGCGTGCGGCCCGTCACGGCTTCACCGAGGGCGAACTGGGGCGTCAGAAGCTGGATCTGGTCAGGGGCTTGGAGCAGACGTTCAACGACCGGGAAAATCAACAGTCCAGGAGGTTCGCCACCGAGTACATCGCTCACTTTCTGCAGGGAGATGCGATTCCCGGTATCGAATTCGAGTATATGGCTGCCCAGGCTCTGATGCCGACGATTGACCTGGCGCTCGTGAACGAGTTGGCTCGGGCAAACCTGAACCAGTCCAACCGCATCGTCCTCGTCAACGCGGTAGAGAAGCCGGGCCTCGCGACTCCGTCCGAGGAGGACTTACAGCAGGTGCTGGACGGTGTGACGGGTCAGGACATTCCGCCCTACGTGGACACGACGCTCAATGAGCCCCTCGTGCCGGAGGCGCCGGAGCCAGGCACGATCGTGGATGAGACCTCCATCCCTGAGCTGGAAATGACCGTCTGGACGCTGTCAAACGGTGTCACGGTCTGGCTCAAGCCGACGGACTTCAAGGAAGACGAAATCGTGATGAACGCGACCAGCCCGGGCGGTTGGTCGAATTCCACCTTGGAGGAGCATCAGTCCGCCGCAATGGCGGCGGGATTGGTCCAGCAAGGTGGGGTCGGGGCCTTTTCTATCATCGACCTGCAAAAGGCCCTCGCCGGGAAGGCCGTTGGAGTGAGCCCCTCCATAGGTCAGAACACGGAGGGAATGAGTGGTTCGGCGTCTCCGCAGGACCTTGAGACCATGCTACAACTGGTCTGGCTCTACTTCACGGCGCCCAGAGAGGACGAGACCGCGTTCCAGGCGTTCATCGCCCAGGGTAGGGCGATTCTGGAGAATCGCGGCGCCAGCCCCATGGCGGCATTCATGGACACGATCAGCATGACGATGGCACAAGGGAATCCACGATCGCGCCCCATGACGGTCGATGTTCTGGACGAGCTCGACCTGTCCGTCGGGGTCGAGTTTTATGAGGAGCGCTTTGCAGACGCGAGCGACTTCACCTTCGTCTTCGTGGGCGCCATCGACCTTGATGTCATGCGCCCGCTGGCCGAACAGTACTTGGGGTCGCTACCCACCGTGGACCGCATGGATGGCCCGGTCGACCTCGACATCGATCCGCCGGTCGGACGCATCGAGAAAACCGTGAGGGCGGGGATCGAACCCCAGAGCCAGACCCGGATGGTTTTCACCGGACCATTCGCATACACCGCCGACAATCGGGTCGGGGTGCGGGCGACCGCCCAGGTTCTGGAGCTGCGTCTCAGAGAGAGGATGCGGGAAGACCTAGGGGGCACCTACAGCGTGAACGTGATCGGTGGCTACGAACAGATCCCCGAGGCACGATACACGGTCACCATTCAGTTCGGGTCGGATCCTGACCGGGCCGAGGAACTTCGTGCCGTGGTGTTCGAGGAACTCCGCGCCCTACAGGCCGAGGGCCCGAGCCAGGAGGACGTCGACAAGGTGATCGAGGCCATGCGACGCTCCCACGAGACCAACCTTCAGTCGAATCCCTATTGGTCGTTCCAACTCACGAGCGCGAAGGCATCGGGGCAAGATCCCCGAAGCCTGCTCGAGTCGATGGATCGGTTCGATGCAGTCACCCGTGAGTCCATTCAGGAGGGCGCCGGTACATACATGAACGAGGATCGTGTGGTGATCGTGACGCTTCTGCCGGTGGAGAAGATCGGGTAGCAGTGAA
>JBDNHE010000210.1:0-9451 GCA_041688945.1 Gemmatimonadota bacterium
ACCTTCTCGCCAAGACCCTTCGCGGCCTGGATCAACGTGATCGCAGCCGTAAGCGTGGTCTTACCATGGTCAACGTGGCCAATCGTGCCCACGTTTACGTGCGGCTTGTTCCGCTCGAACTTCGCCTTACCCATCGCTGTCCTCTGCATGTAGAGGCTCCGCCAACACGCGAAGCACTTCAGTCGTTTTCATGTATGCTCGGCCCCTCGCCCCCGAGCAGGGCAAGCTCCGACCGGGGCTTGAACCCGGGACCTCTTCCTTACCAAGGAAGTGCTCTACCACTGAGCTATCGGAGCGGTTGCATGACCGTTTTACCGGCCAAGCGGGAGACGGGACTCGAACCCGCGACCCTCAGCTTGGAAGGCTGATGCTCTAGCCAACTGAGCTACTCCCGCAACGCGGGGCCGAAACCCCTTGCTGCAATGGTGGGAGGAGGATTCGAACCTCCGAAGGCTAAGCCAGCAGATTTACAGTCTGCCCCGTTTGACCGCTTCGGTATCCCACCGTTTTTTCGTTCCACGAAGCAACCACCCCACGGTGCCCCCGAAATCAAACAGCCACCCATCGCGCTATTCGGGTGGCATTTCGGAACGAGCTTTCAAAGCTAAATCAGGCGGGGCATACCATCAACCCCCGGCAGAAGCTGATTTCGAGCGCTCTGAAAGCCCGACTCAGGGGTTCGAAATCGGGGCGCGGTCGGGGCGTCTCCTCCAGACCTCAAGGGTGGGACCGGGGCGGGTCTCCCTGCCGATGCCCGAGAAGGGGAAGACGAAGTGGTCCTGCTGGTCGAGCCAGACACCGGAACTCCCTTCCGGGAGGCCAATTTCGACATGGATCAGGGCGTAGTCACGACGCAGGGCGCGCTCCAGAGCCACCGGGTGCCTGTGCGACCCCCAGAGCGGGGAACGGGCCACCACAACGACATCGGGCCCCGGTCCCCCCGGCAGAACCGCCGCATTCCAGGGCCGAAAGCCCCCTTGCGGCGAAATTCGGGCGAATCCCGCCAAGCGCTTCTCTCCAAGCGTCCCTTCCAGCAGACCTCGGCTGGTCGGGCTGGCATCTCCGACCCTCAGGATGGAATCAAGCGCCTGAATGTCGGGCCGGACACCGGCCGGCCAGATCGGCAGCCCTGCGACGAGGAGGGTTGTGCCGGCGGTCAGGTTGGCGGCGAGCCAGCTTCCCGTGAGTTCCCGCGTGTCGGCCCGCGAGATCCTTGAGCCAAACCGAAGGGACTGTGTCGCCGGAACGAGCCCGACCGCCGCAGTCAGAACGCCGATCACGATCCCGATCCGGGCCGTCTCACTGCCGCTCCCCCCTGCTCTGCCCCGCCACTTGAAAGACGCCAGCCCGCAAATCAGGACGCCGGCTGCGACACACAGGAAGGGGACCACCGGGACCATGTAGCGGAGGAAGACGACCGCCTTGTCCCCGGCGGTGAGGTAGTACAGGACCGGAAAACCGAAAATCAGGAGGCCGGGGGTTGGCCGACGGACGAGTGCGAGCACCATTCCGGCCAATCCAGCCCCGAAGAGTGGCCGCCCGAGCCCCCGTGGGAGCGTCTCGCGAAAGTGGTAGGTGAAGCCGAGACCCAGGTCGATGCCCCCGTGGGGCGAGGTCCCGTGGCGGAACGCCTCATACGCGAAGTCCGTCAGGAAGGCACTCGGCGTGAGCAGAGCCCACGGCGTGAAGACGAGAAATCCGATGGCGAGTCCCGAAAGCCAGGCGAAGACCCCGCGTGAAGCCAACTGGCCTGCGCTCTTCCGTACCGTCCACCAGGCAGGGAGCAGGAGCGGAATCATTACCAGGCCGCCGTACTTGGTCGAGGTCGCCAACCCGGCGACCAGCCCGGCCCACAACCATCCACGTGTCAGTTCCGGGCGATCGACGGCACGCACGAGAAGCCAGACGGCCCAGACCAGAAGCAGCGCCTGCGGCACATCGGTGGTCATGAAGTGGCTGTCCCGCACATGAAGCCAGGCGACCGCCATCAGGGCGGAGGCGGGGACCGCGGCCCTTGCTCCGGCCAGCCTCTCGGCCAGTCGGGCAACCGGAAAGACAGTCAGGGCTCCGGTCAGCGCCACAAGCGCGCGACCGGCGATGATCAGCCGGTCGGGGGCCATGGCGGCATCCTGAAGCACCACGTCCCAGCCGGTTCCGGCCAGTCGGGCCGGAAGCAGCAGAAGCGACCAGATCGCAGCCAGCACGTAAGGCAGCAGGCTGCCGTAGTGGAAGAACTCCGGATTGAACCGCCCGTCCAGGACCCCCAGGCCCAGGTTGAGCAGCGTGACCTCGTCGGGTCTGGCCTCGAGTTCCGGGAGGCCGAAGGTGATGCCGAGGAGCCGGAGGCCGAGCGCGACGGCGAAGATCAGCCAGATGGTTCGGGGGAGCGGCGGAAGCGGCGCGGGCGGCGCGGGCGGCGCGGGCCCACCTCCCCCGCCCGCCACCCAATGATGATCGGTCCCCGAATCGGGCGATGACATGGCGGAATCGGCCTGGTGGGTGGGTCTCACCGGACCGGGAGTGCTGGGTCTCACCGGACCGGAAGTGCTGGCGTGCACCGGAGGCCGACGGGTCCGGTGGGGGGCGGGTCACTCCCGACGCCTGGTCCTGTGATGGTGCCCGACTCCCGTCTGCGGTAGACCACGATGTCGGGGCCGGGGCCGGTCGCGGAGTCAAATCCGGTCAGTGGCACGGGGAATTCGTCCTGTTGGTCGATCTGCACGCCGATTGCGCAGGGACCGATGCCAAACGCGATGAATGCCACTTCGTATGCCTGATCGAGGGCGCGCTCAACGCCGGCATCGTTGCTGTGGTAACGCCAGAGGGGCGAGCGAGCCACGACGATCCAGCGGGGCCAGCCTTCTCCGTCGGGGGACTCCTGCGGCACCCATTCCCACAGATGGACCCAGCCACCCATTGGATCGGCCTGACGCCAGAACGCGGCCCGCCCCTGCGCCAACTGGTGTTCGCGGCTCTTGCGGGTGTTCGGTGTCGAGTCCGGGGCGGGTGCCATGGAGTCGAGCTGCGTCTGGATCGGCCGCAGACCGGGGGAGACGCCGAACCGGCGTGTGTGCACCGTGTCGCCTACGGGCACGCTCTGGTCGAGCCAGTTCGCGGCTGTGGTCCAGGAGCTCTCTTGCTGAAAGAGGGCGTTCAGTCCGGTGGATGCACGGAGGTTGGGGATGGCGACCAGACCGATCCCCGCCACCAGGACCAGGGCGGCGACCCGCGATTCGGAGCCAAGTGCGGTGGGGCCACCCTGGGAGCCTTTGGAAGTGGGACCGCCGACTGCCATCGCTGGACCGCCACCTGACATCGCTGACCCGCCAACTGCGGCAGCTGCGCCCACCACCGTTGCCGGTGCCCGGCCAGCCGCCGTTCTCCGGATCAACCAATCCAGCCCCACAGCGGCCAGCGCCGCCACCATCGGTACCAGTGGAACCATGTAACGAACGAACAGCAGGTACTTCTGGCCGGCGGAGTAGTAGTAGAGGGCCGGAACGAAGAGCAGAGCCAATACCAGCAGCGACCCTCGCCTGGCCTTCCGAAGACTCCCGATCCCGGCCACGGCCAACACCAGCATCCCCCATCCCACGCCGATCGGAAGGGTGAATCGCAGGTGAAACCACCATCCCGGCTGGCTGGCGGGGCCATCCGCGGAGGGCACTCCTCCGTGGTCGAAAAGCTCGTACCTGAACCCATCCCAGAAGGTTGGGAAGTCGAAAAGGGCAAAGGGTGTGGAGGCCAGGAATGCGAGGCCGAAGGCCAGAAGCAGTGCCGGGAGCCCTCGCGGATCCGGACGGGTGGACGGCGACCTGCTCATCACCAGAAAGAGCATGGCGCCAGCCGGCAGAATCAGGAGGCCGGCGTACTTGGTCCCCATGGCCGCCCCGCCCCACAGGCCGGCCATGGCCCACGCCCACAGAGTGGAGTCCCCGGCGGCCGCGGCACTCAGGCGCTCAAGGGAAAGAGTCAGGAAGAGCGCCTGGAGCACATCGGTGGTCAGAAAGTGGCTGTCACGCACGTGAAGGTAGGCGACGGCCAGAAAAAGCGCCGCGACCAGGCCCATCCGGTCGGCTCGGGCTGTGGCCTCGGTGGGGAGACCGGCAGCCCCATCGGCCTGCGACTCACCCGAAGCGCCGAGAGCCAGCGAAAGGCGCCGTGCGATCAGGAAGACGGGGATCACGGTCACAGCCCCGGCCAGAGCGGACACCAGCCGACCCGCCAACAGAAGCGGCGCAGGGTCAGCCCCGACGGCCTCGATCCAGCGCCCCAGATCGCCTGCGGGTCCGCCTATGCCGAGGAGTGACATCCCGCCGTAGAGGGCGGCCAGGAGCTGGGGGAAGAGCGTCCCGTAGTTGAAGAAGTGCGGATTCAAGCCACCCTGAAGGATGCCCAGGGCGAGATTGACCAGGGTGGACTCGTCGGGCCTGGATTCGGGATACGGGAGGCCGAAGCCGATCCCGACGACCCGGAGAGCCAACGCCAGCGCGAGAATCGCCCACAGGGGGGTGGGGAGCCCGGCCACCGCCCGGGTGAATGAACTGCGCCAGTCAGCGAGCCGGTGGAGCAGCCCGGATGCCATCACCCGTCCCAGCGCCGGGTCAGGTTGGACGACCAGGTCGAAGTCTCGGCGGCGCCGGGCGGGAGCACACCCCGACTCCCCCCGTCTTTGGCGGCATAGACTCCACCGCCGAATTCGGTCCGGATGGCCTCCAGATCCGCTAGGAGCCGGCGCAACCGAGGCATCCGCCGGGGCCGGACAGCAAAGTCCATCGCCATTGAGAAGCCGTCTCGCCAGTAGTCGTGAGGGCGGCGGGGGGCGGGATGCCGTTTGACCACGGCCAGCCAGCTGGTCTCACTGTGGCGAGCCTGAGCCTCGAAAGCGGCCCGGAAGGCGGCCTCGGCGGCAACCTGCGGCACAAAGAGCTGAAACTGCAGGAGGCCGTGCGGGGCGTATATCCGCTTCCACCCCGGGACGTAGTCCAGAAGGAAGTGGAAGCCCGCGTGCGTCTGCAGATACCTGGCATTGTTTCTGAGGCGGCCGGCCAGGTAACGGCCCTGATTCAGCAACCGCATCCCGGGATCGTTCGCCCACGGCCGTAGCAGCCGCGGTACCACCGAACGAGGCAGGATTCCGGCGATTCTGGAGGGAAGCGCCTGGGCGTCGGGAGACATGCCCCGCCCTGCCCTGGCATGGTCTGCGGCCAGATCGTCCGCAAAGTGCAGAAGCCCTCGCCCGGCTCGCTTTCCGCCGTACGCGTCCACCCAGCCCACGGCGTACTCGTGCTCGCGGGCTCCCGCGTCCATCATATGCAGCGTCTCGCCAAGGTCGGCCGTGCTGACGGCGCGAACATCCAGAAATCCAGAAGAGACCGGCTTGAGCCCGAGCTCTACTTCGAGAATCGCCCCGGCCAGGCCGAGCCCGCCCACAGCGGGGCGCACCTTGTCGCCCTCCAGCCAGCGGTCGCCGTTGGAGTCCACGACCCGCACGCGGCGTACATGGTCGCCGAACGTGCCGCGGGCCCAGTGGTTCTTTCCGTGGATGTTGGCAGCCGTGGCGCCCCCGAAGGAGACCTCCATGGTGCCCGGTACGACCGGAAGCCAGAACCCCTCGGGCAGGGCGGTTTGCCACCCTTCGCGGATAGTGGTTCCGGCCATCGCGATCAGAGCGTCACCCGACTCTGACATGCGGGGCGGCGCCCGAAGGCCGGAAAGGTCGAGGACGGCGCCCCCCTCGTTCAGCGCTGCATCTCCGTAGCTGATCCCAGCTCCACGCACGGTAACCGACAGGCCTCGTTCGTGAGCGTCGGCCAGCGCTTCGGCGACCTGGTCAGGATGCGTGGGGCGGTAGACCCGGGAGCGGGCGTGGTGCGCCATTCCCCACCCCGACAGGACCTCGGATTCCCCCGTGATCATGGCGGAGCGAAGCGCTTGTGCACGCTGGCCGGCATCGACTTGAGGATCAGTCCGACCCAGCGCCACCACCATCCGACGTAGGTGATATCCCGCCCCTTTTCGATTGCGTTCGCGATCGCCCGCGCGGCTTGCTCCGGCGTGACCGTCAGAGGCGAACCATGCTTGTCTGAGGGGAGCATGCGAGTCGAGACCCACCCGGGGCGCACTGTCGTGACCCGAACGCCGGTGCCGTGCAGCCGGTGGCGCAGGCCGTCCATCAGTGCGTGCAATCCCGCCTTGCCGGCGTTGTAGACCGGCGACGCCTTTCGGCCTCGATCCCCGGCGATGCTGCCGAAAGCCACCAGATGTCCACGTCCATGGGATTCGAAGCGCTCGGCCATTGAGGCCAGGAGGACGGTCGCCGCGGTCAGGTTGATCCCGATCCCCTCGGCCGCCGCTCCGATTTCCTTCCAGTCGGACTCCGGCGGCATCACCCCTGCCGCCATCACGAAGAGGTCCACCTGGCCCGCTTCACGAATCAGGGCACCAAGCTGCTGAAGGGCCGTCTCGGGCGAACGGAGGTCGGTGACACCAGCGACCAGCACCTGGCTCCCCGTCAGCCCCGACTCCGCCCACCTGACGCGCGCCGCCGCGACCGATTCGGGAGCCGACCCCGTCAACACCAGGCGCCAGCCTCGGCGGGACAATTCCTGACCCAGCGCAAAGCCGATGCCGCTGGTCCCTCCGACGATCACGGCCGTCCGGATGGGGAAGTCAGGTTGTGTCATGCGGGGCTCACGAGGGTGGCGGGAGGGCACTTCATGATCAGTCAGGCGGCCAGCAGAATCACGGCAGCGAACAGTAGCGCGGCAACCCAGCTACCGGGATCGGTCATGGCATGCGCCACCGGATCTTCGCGGACTTCGTCGCGCGCAACACCGATCCAGGTCCGGCCCAGCACATACAGGACCAGCGGAAGCCCGGCCCAGAGCACATCGGGGCGACTGTACAGGACGACCACATCCACACTGGTGATGTAGAGGCAGTAGACCAGTGCGCCTGCGATTGCCGCTCCGGTACCGAGTCCCTGAAGAACCGGGAGGTCGCTGGTCCTCCACCCTCGACCCGGGGCCTGATCTTCGGCCCGCTGACCCACCTGTCCGCCCAGGAGCCCTCGCAGTTCGACGGCCCGCTTTACCAAGGCCAACGAAAGGAAGACGAAGACAGAGAAGGCCAGGAACCAGCGCGACAACTCCACCTCGACCGCGGCGGCGCCGGCAATCACCCGGAGAGTAAACAGCGTCGCCAGAATGAGCACGTCGACCAGGACCAGCTTCTTGAGGCCGAGCGAGTACCCGAGCGTGAGGCCGGCATAGGTCCCCAGCGCCCAGAGGAATCCTCGAGGCAGTCCGAGGCTGAGCACGATGGCCAGGCCCACGAAGAGCCCGGCCACGAACAGGGCGGGTCCGACGCCGATGGCTCCCGCCGCGATCGGACGGTGGCGCTTGTGGGGATGCTGGCGATCGTGCTCGGCGTCACGCACATCGTTGATGATGTAGAGCGCCGAGGCGACCAGACTGAAGGCCAGGAAGGCCCTGGCCACGGCCACCATGACCGGCCCGTCGGCAATAACATGCGCGGCGGCGGCAGGTAGGAGCAGGAGCAGGTTCTTGGCCCACTGGTGGACCCGGATCTGCCGGGCCCACAGCGACATCGGCGAGTTGGACATGCCGTGCAGTCTAGTGTGGGGACCCGTTCTTTGGCGAGCCTCGGTAGTCTCCCTGAGCGGACGGGGACGTCGGAGTCGGAAAGATCGGGAAAGAGCTCGCGGTCGGACTCTTATGTGGAGGCGCGTCCATGTCTCGTTTGCCCGCCTCTCGCCCAAGCCCAACGATATCAGGGGCGCTGCCGGCGCAGCACCTCGTCAAGCGACTAGAAAACAACTGAGACACCGGGATCACACCAGGCCCTCATCCCAGACCGGTCGCGCCCGGCCCCGAATGAGACACCCGCACGTCTCCGCGATGCGGAGTGACCGGGCCTCTCCCTGGACGCTGCCGGGCGGAAAGCGACGTGTGGGCGGGCGGCCTCAAGAATCCGCCCGTCCGTAAACCGGCTCTTCCGCACGAATTCTCCGTCGTGAAGCAGTCTCTCAATAGGCGGGTTAGGATCGGGCGTCATCTCAGAATTGCTACTTCTGTTGGGACATTTGAATAGCCCTAATTGACGATGACTTCGCAGTCTAAGTTGTTATCACAGCTATTAAGGAACCAACAGCAGTCGCCGCAGCAAAACTCAGGGCCTTGGACAGTCTGCTTACAACAGCGGGACCATCCATCGACGGACGCCGCTTGTGCGGGCGACTGCGCTAGCGCCGCTAGAAGAACCAAGTTGGCGGCAACAAGCAATTTCATTGGGAACCTCTTCATCGTTTCTTCCGCGGTGTAGGACTCGTGAACATTCAGGCGCTATGGCTCCCTGGGGGGGCCGCTATCAGAAGGCGAGGCGGGCCGGTCGTTGGACGCGGAGTGAGTCGACCTCGTAGCCGACGAGCTCCCCTTCAAAGAATCGGAGTGGGACGCATTGCTCCGGGAACTGGCCCAACATCCATTCTCCGGCTCGGCGGAGATGCCAAGTCCGACGCTTCCCGAGGCTTGCTCCACTCGAAGAATCGAAGCCTCGAAGCCACAGGTCGGCAAGTACGCCCTAGCGACTCGGGAACCTCCGTCACTGCTCACCGCGAACTTCCTCTGATACGCCTCCCGGAGGCTTGGGGCCCGGTGTGCCAACATCCCTACCCCGATTCCAAGAACCCCGCCCAATGGAGCCAGCCACCAGACGGCTGCCCCGTACCCGAGGAGCCATTGGAGCACCGGAACGGTCTCGGGAATGCCGGCTAGAACAAGGCTGAGCGCCATCGGCGCGAGAAATACCCCGATCGCCCCAGCCACTCCACCTTTCCAAACGGGGAACCGGTCACCCGATCGCCCGACTCTGCCGATGACGGAGACCGCCGCAGCGAATCCGGTCCCGCACAGGGCCCCGACTCCGCCAAAGAACGTCAGACCCTCGACTAACTCAGAAAAGCCTGCCGGAGGGCCCGAAAAGAAGGCCCCCACGGAGAGGATCAATCCTCCAACCGCAGCCCCGATGCCCGTGAATACGGACGAAGCTCTCAACCAGCGAAGGGATTTCCTCAGCATTGTTGCCTGCAATTGTTAAAGGGACGTCTTAACTCGCGCTTAGGCAAATCGCCTACCCGGACCCCCGGAGTCCCGGAGTCCCTGAAACTTCCACGAGGAACTCCAGTCGCTCGATCGTGGCAGCCACTTCGAAGTCTAGAAGCCTGTTGAAAACAGTGGGGCGAGCCGCGTTACGGGCGCCATGGGGCCCGATTCGAGGCGGATCGCCAAAGGCATAGCCGTCAGCTACGTCGAGGCGGTCCAACGAAGAAGATGGCCCCATGCCGCCCGAACCCATAGGGCGAAGGGGGGTTCGGCGGTCCATGCTGCGTCTCTCCTCCTCCCCGTAGCTTTCGCTACGACTCGTCGTC
>JBDNHE010000211.1:0-7912 GCA_041688945.1 Gemmatimonadota bacterium
ATCACCTTGTCGGCATACTCGGCCTTCTTGAACACGCAGAACGCCAGAACGAATACCGGATACTGCGGGTCGATACTCGTCAGGCTATGGTCGCCGCTCTCATCGACGTAGACGATGTAATCAGACATTGAGAAGTTGCAGAGGGAGTCACTGACCCCCAGAAGCTCGCCGGTCGATCCGTCTTCCAACAGGGTATAGTGCCCCCGATTTCTCTGGACAGTAGACTGGTAATTCGATCGGGGTCCAGGGAAAAGGAGAATGGAGATGACATCCAGGAAAAAGGACTCGACGCGACCCAGCGTTCGAGCGCACGCGCGAGCACTTCCCCAACGCTGATCTTGATGCCATCGCGGAAGATGTTCGCTCGCAGAAGTCGCAGGCCGGTCTAAGCTCGGGGGAGGTGACCCAGACCTCTTCGTATATCACCCGGCACGTCCCGAGTGTTTCTTCGTCGAAGTGAAGGACGATGATGAACTCCACGCCAATCAGTTTTTGGCCTTCCCGATCATCGAAGAACGACTGGGAGTAGAGGTTCGGTTGGTCAGAATCGTGGCTGGTCAGCAGCCGGGCTCAGATTCCTGACAGATCGCCAGGTTCTTCAGGGCAGCAGAGTCAAGCCCAGGAACTTGCCAGACATCCGCCCGCACTATCATCCTGAGGTGGGCCATTCAGACCAACAGGAACGTCCCCATGAAAACCACCATCGAGATCTCCGCCGCCCTGTTCGAATCGGCCAATCGGCGTGCGGTTGAACGAGGCACCACCTGAGCCCGATGCGTATCCACTACATGCTCCGTCCTGCCCTCACGATCCTCTACCTGTGCATCGCGCCTGTATGCCCTGCGCAGCTACAGGCCCAGGGCCTGCCTGCTGCGGGAGAGAGGCTACCTACTCTCTACCTTCTTGCCGTGGGCATCGACGACTATGGGCCGACTTTTCCCCGCTTGGCGGGGGCGGTGAGCGACGCTCAGGCGTTGGCCAACGCGCTGCCGGGCGCGGGCTACGAACACTCGGTGGTCGTTCTCACCAACGCTGAGGCGACCGAGTCACGGCTACGCAACGAGGTGGAGCGCATACAGTCGACCTCCCAGCCCTCCGACCTCTTCGTGTTCCACTTCAGCGGAATGGGACAAACGGGACAAGAAGGGGGCATGTACCTGGCTTCGGAGCGGGGTGAGATTGCCCTCCTCTCGGGGCGTACACTGCGGGAATGGACCAGCTCGCTGCCCGTCCGTCAGTCTCTGTTCATTTTCGACACCGTGGATGGCCAGTTCATCCTGAATGCTTTCCTCGAGGCCGACGAAGCGGTGAGGGCGAGGGAGGGCGCGGAACGCTCCGTGGCGGTGCTGGCTTCGATTGGGATGGGAGGCGAGGAGCGGGACCCCGTATCCGGTGTGGTACACGGCAGCCTCACCCGGGCGCTGCTGGGTGTTCTTGGAGCGGTCGGCGCGGACCCCCTGTCTTCGGCGGACCTCCTCGCTGTGCGGGACACGGCGGCGCACTACTATAAAAGGGACAAGCCGCCGGGCGGCTGGTTTTTAGAGGTCCTCGACGTCGTCCTCCGTGGGCCGGACTTCCCCATCAGGACGGGCGAGACCACGCCCGCATCTGCCCTTCCTCCTTCCCCGCCGGCGGGCGATCGGGATGGGCCTTCGGTGGCGTTGCGGCCGACGGTGGCGGTGATGCTGGAGGGCAGAGTGAACGATCCGGCCGGAGTGCGGGAGCTATTGATCGGTGGGCGGCAGGTACCTGTACCGCAGGACGGTATCATCAGGATACCGGTGGGGCCGGGTGAGGGCCGCGACAGCGTCGAGGTGCGTGCCGTCGACGGACTGGGTAACGAGACTGCGGTTTGGGTTTCCCTCCTCGGTATGCGTTCAGACGTAGTGGGTGCGTCAGCGGCTACCACCACGAGCTTCGTGCGCACTGGGCGAGACATTGCCTTGATCATCGCGACCAACACATATGAGTACTGGAGTAATCTCGCGAACCCCGTGGTCGACGCCCGGGCCGTGGCAGCGGAACTTGAGGGGGCATACGGATTCGAAGTACATCTGCTGATCGACCCTACGCGGAACCAGGTGCGCGACACCGTGGCCAGCCTGGCCAGAGATTCCCAGTTCTCCGACGAGGACCAGCTCTTCATCTTCTTCGCGGGACACGGTGCATACAGCGACGAAGCCCTGGACGGCTTCCTCGCCTTCCGGGACACGAGGCCCGCATCCGAGGACCGGTACGGTGACTCGGGGCTCCGCTACAGCTGGCTGAGGGATACCCTGACCGACGCCAGTGCCAAGCATGTTTTTCTGGTGATCGACGCCTGCTTCGGTGGGAGCTTCTCCGAACGCCTGGGCATCGGAAGCAGCCGTGGGGATCCCTTGTACGCGCTAGCTGACCCGGCGCAGATCATCCAACGTCGTCTGCAGTACACCACCCGCCGGTACCTGACCTCGGGCAGTCTCGAATACGTGCCCGACGGGCGGCCTGGCCAGCATTCACCCTTCGCCCGGCGCTTCCTTGAGGCACTGAGAACCGAGGGAGGTCCGGACGGGAACGGGGTTCTGACCTTCTCGGAGATCTCTGCTTTCGTGGAGTTGGTCAGCGCCACGGAGCCTCGTGGTGGCAGCTTCCCCGGCGACGAGCCCGGAAGCGACTTTATGTTCATCAGGCGCTAGCGACGCCCTGGAAATCGATCCGGTGACCCTGGCCGTACCGCTCCGCGGCAGCTCTCAGATCGCCATCGCCCCCCCCCTCCCCCTCAGTTGCAGTAATCCCCCGTATAATCCCGGCACCGTTCAAGCTCAAAGTCGGGGTCGAGCGCGGGGGCCGCATCCGCCTCGGCCACATACCGCCCGGTCTGATACATCCACCGCGTCATCTGGTGGAGCTTTGCGATGTCGATCCGGTCGGGGTTGTCGAAGGGGGTGTGGTAGTCGTCGTGCAGGAGGGTGGTGAAGAAGAGTGCGGGCACTCCGGTCCGGGCGTAGGGGAGGTGGTCGCTGCGGTAGTACCACCCTTCCCGGTGCTCAGGGTCGTCCCAGGAGTGGTCCACGACAAAGCCTGAGACTTGGGTGTTGGCCTGCAGCGCCATCTCGACCAGCTCCGGGGAGTTCCGGTGCGGCCCGACCGCGCCGAGGAGTGCGGCAGTATCGGGGTGGTTCCGGCCCATCATGTCGCCGTTCAGCGCGGCCACGATCGAGCCCTTGGGAACCGTGGGGTTCACCGCGTACCAGCGCGAGCCCATCAGCCCCCGCTCCTCTGCGCCGTGCCAGATGAAGAGCGCCGAGCGCCGCCCGGGTGAGGGATCGCGGCTGCATGCCCATTCCGCCATCCAATCGCCCACCACCCCCGGCGAAGTTGTGGGGATCGGATCGACGAGCCATTTGAACGATGGGTATATCGTGGGAGCACATTGCCGGCTTGGTCTGCGCGGGTCGCGGCACTGGATTGTGGGGACCACAATCGACCGAAAGCGCCTTCGTTGAAGACTTGGCGCCGTCTTCATTTCTGCCTTGACAGGGTCGAACCCCAGGTCGATAATTTATTCAATCATCCTCGTTCGGTCGGAAACGGCTGCGCGAGTCCCCCTGGGTTACGGCCTGGGGGGCTTTTTTTTGCCCGGAGGAGGTGATGGCCGGTCGAGTCACGTATCTGGTGGACGGCTTCAACCTCTACCATTCTGTGCGCCAGGCCGTCCGGGATGGCCTCGGTCCGGATCTCCGCTGGCTCGACTTGAACGGATTGCTGTCTTCCTATCTCAGCATCTTCGGTTCGGAGGCAGTGCTGCACGAGGTTCAGTATTTTACCGCCTATGCGCACCACCTCACTCCACAGAACCCCAACGTTGTATCACGTCATCAGGCCTATGTAGCAGCGCTTGAAAGCACGGGGGTTAAGGCCCACGTGGCGCGATTCAAGCGCAAGGATGTCTATTGCCCCAACTGCAAGACGAGATCACGACGACATGAAGAGAAGGAGACTGACGTGGCGATCGCTCTGAAGGGTATTGAGTTGCTGCAGGCCGACGCATGTGACACGCTCGTCTTCGTATCCGGTGACACTGACTTGGCGCCGGCAATTCGGACCGCTCAGCGACTGTTTCCGGTTAAGCAGGTCGCGGTAGCCTTCCCGCATGCTCGATTCAATGCAGAGTTACAGCAGCTCGCAGATTTCTCGTTTCGCATGAGAGGGAAGCAGTACGGAAGCCACCAGCTTCCCGATCCGGTGATGGCGAAGAACGGGCGGGCAATCGCGAAGCCGAACAGCTGGTAGGCCGAACGCCTGATCGAAGTGCTCTTTCGGCAGGATCTCTTTGGCGACACCTGGAAAGCGGAGCCGACCACGAGCACGACCCGGCGATGGTTCCGTGCTGACCCACCAGCAAGGAATCCACCAGGGCTGATCCTCGACAAACCGCGCCAGTGGATCATCGAGATCATGAGAGCGTGCGGTCAGCTGCCGGACTGATCCCCCCCCCACCTCAGTTGCAGTAATCCCCCGTATAATCCCGGCACCGTTCAAGCTCAAAGTCGGGGTCGAGCGCGGGGGCCGCATCCGCCTCGGCCACATACCGTCCGGTCTGATACATCCATCGCGTCATCTGGTGGAGCTTTGTGATGTCGATCCGGTCGGGGTTGTCGAAGGGTGTGTGGTAGTCGTCGTGCAGGAGGGTGGTAAAGAAGAGTGCGGGCACTCCGGTCCGGGCGTAGGGGAGGTGGTCGCTGCGGTAGTACCACCCTTCCCGGTGCTCAGGGTCGTCCCAGGAGTGGTCCACGACGAAGCCTGAGACTTGGGTGTTGGCCTGCAGCGCCATCTCGACCAGCTGGGGGGAGTTGCGGTGCGGCCCGACGGAAGCAGTGAGACGGCGCTTGGCCGGGCGCGATGGGTCTCGCGTCTGTCTACTACCACGATGGTCCCAAAGGGCCATTGATCCGCAAAGGTCTAAAGTCCAGGTTAGGTTTCGTCCGTCCTGGTATTCAAGTCGTCACGTGAGCCAAATGACAGGTGTCCCTCAGATATCGCTGTTCGCCGGCTCGGTGCTGGAGTATCCGCCAGCCGTGGCCGAAGCGGTGGAGGCCCTCCGCTCTGATGGTGGGACCGAGGAGCGAGGTGCAGTCTTCACAGCACCTGAGATCGTGGAAGCGATTCTCGACCTCGTCGGATATACGTCAGATCAGGACCTGGAACTCCACAGGGTCCTCGAACCCTCTTTTGGTGGCGGGGACTTCCTCCTGCCTGTCGTTCGAAGACTGTTCGCATCCTTGGAGCGACGAGGGTTGGACCCGTCTGACCACGTCTTAGCTCTCTCCCATTGTTTACGCGCGGTCGAACTGCATCGCTACACTTTTCGTCGAACCCGGCATGCTTTGGGGGAACTGCTGCTCGGCACCGGCCTTGCCGCACCCGCCGTGGAATCGCTGCTCAACGCCTGGTTGATCAACGACGACTATCTACTCACCGATGGTCTCGGCGAATTCGATGTGGTCGTGGGCAACCCGCCCTACGTTCGGCAGGAGAGAATTCCCAAGGCCCTCTTGGCCATCTACAGGGACCGCTACAGTACGTTTGTCAGCCGGGCAGATCTTTACGTTCTTTTCTATGAAAAGGGCCTGGGTTCACTGACGACCCATGGCCGACTCGGCTTCATCTGCGCCAACCGCTGGGTCCGGAATCAGTATGGCGGGGCTCTACGGTCTCTGGTCGGAAACGACTTCCAGCTCCAGTTCTTTATCGATCTCGAGCGAGCCAACGCCTTCAAGAAGGACGTCATCGCCTACCCGGCCATCACCGTAATTCGCCGGAGTTCAGAGACATCCACGGTCCTGGCGCATGGGAGCCGCGACTCGCTTTGCGACTTGGGCGAGATCGTCGCCGCGTTGATCGATGCCGCTGAGAATGAGACGCCTTCAGCAGCGGTTACGCGAGTTCGGGTCGTCCGGCCAAATCGGGATCCATGGCTGCTCGACGCGCCCCAAGCCATGGCTGAGCTTCGGGCCCTGGAGGAGCGTTTTCCTCCGTTGGAGGAGGCTGGCGCCAAGGTTGGGATCGGGGTCGCGACGGGAGCCGACCGTGTATTTGTCCGCCCCCTGAACGATCTCCCGGTTGAGGACTCCCGGAAGCTGCCACTCGCAATGGCGGCCGATTGTAAAGAGGGTCGAATCGAATGGGCCGGGATGGGGGTCTTGAATCCCTTCATGGACGACGGCAGTCTCGCGCCCTTGGCCGATTTCCCGAGGCTCCGAGCCTACCTCTTGGAGCATGAGGAAGTCCTCCGGGCCCGGCATGTCGCCAAGCAGCGCCCCGAACGTTGGTACAAGACGATCGATCGGATCTCGCCGGCCCTGCTGACGACACCCAAACTGCTCATCCCCGATATCAAAGGTGACGCAGCGATTACCTACGATCCCGGCGAGTTCTATCCACATCACAATCTCTATGTTGTCACTGGCACCGACTGGGATACCCTGGCGCTCATGACCCTGCTCAAATCGTCGGTCGCGTTGGCTTTCGTTGGCGCATATTCGCCTCGCATGTCGGGCGGTTTCCTTCGGTTCCAAGCACAGTACCTTCGTCGCATTCGGTGCCCGCGATGGAACGACCTGACGGAGGATCAGAGAACCGACTTGACCAATGCCGCGTTCGATCGCCAAAAGGTGTGCGACGACATCGTTTTTGATGCAATGGATCTCGATGACTCCGCGCGACGGGTCCTCCGGGACTACGCTGACTCCGTTCGAATTCGGAGGGCTGGAGTATGAGCGTGCTTTTGCCGCCAAAGTTTGACGACTTGATCAAGGGAGCGGTCCAGACCTTTTGGGAGACGCGGGCGTCCGGGTCTACGGCGCAAGGAGGGAGTAGAGGGAATGTCGTGAGTGGCAAGAACCTGGACGGGTTCGTCGAGGTCACTCAGTCGGTCGCGGCTCACTGTGGCCTCCCACCCGAGACGGTTTTTTCCAAGGGACGCAGGGACCTTACGCTGCCCGGGTACTACAGACCGCATAAGAACTGGGACGTTCTGATCATCCTGGAGGGACGGCTGCTCGCAGTCCTTGAGTTCAAGTCGCAGGCCGGGTCGTTTGGCAACAACTTCAACAATCGGGCGGAGGAGGCCATTGGGAACGCGGCAGATCTCAGGGTGGCCAACTCCGAAGGAGCGTTCGCGCCTGAGCGCCACCTTGTGTACGAAGGGCCGCCTCCGACGGACCCCCGCCCGCCCTTCCTTGGCTACCTCATGCTCTTGGAGGAGTGTGAAGGCTCCACGAAACCGGTGGACGCCAGTAGCGCTCAGTATCCGATTTTTTCTGAATTTTCGGGCAGCTCGTACGCCACGCGCTACCGGCTGCTGTGTGAGCGACTGGTCGAACGTGGGCTCTATGACGCAGCCGCTCTCTTGATGTCACCAAGACCAAATGGAACCGGGCCAGGCAACTGGTCGAGCCTCTCGCCTGCTACGAGCATTCGGAATCTCTACGCTGAGCTTGCCGGCCGGCTACTCGCAGCCTTGGAAGTGAACCCCTAGGCCAGCCACTCCTCCGCCAAATGCGAGGATGGCTCGTCGGTAAAGCAGAGGGCTCCGCGGCGCCATGCCGATCATCGATGAAGGGGACGCCGATCACAGCAGCGTCTACATCGACTTCACCGCCTCCTTCATGGTCCTGCTGAACAACCCGGTCGACGGAGACCCCGTATCGGTCCAATTCCCCGCCACCGACGCCCTCGATTCCGAGATCCTCGACAAACCGCGCCAGTGGATCATCGAGATCATCAGGCGTGCGGTCAGCTGCCGGACTGATCCCCCCCCCATCTCAGTTGCAGTAATCCCCCGTATAATCCCGGCACCGTTCAAGCTCAAAGTCGGGGTCGAGCGCGGGGGCCGCATCCGCCTCGGCCACATACCGCCCGGTCTGATACA
>JBDNHE010000212.1:0-14515 GCA_041688945.1 Gemmatimonadota bacterium
GGAAGGAGCAACGCAGCCACGGTGGAGCATCAGCCAGCAAACAAACGCCGATCACTGAGAGCGTCGAGGCGCCCTCGTGGCAAGGCGCTCCGACGCAGATGTAGCATCGCTACCTCAAGGAAGGAGCAACGCAGCCACGGGGGTGCCTCGGCGCTCTCAGTCCGCGCGGGGGTGGGCTTGCTTGTATATCCTTCGCAGCCGTTCCGTGGAGGTGTGGGTGTAGATCTGCGTGGTCGAGAGCGACACGTGTCCCAGGAGTTCCTTCACGGCCATCAGGTCGGCACCTGCGTCGAGCAGGTGGGTGGCGAAGGTGTGCCGGAGTGAGTGAACCGAAAGATCGTCCCCCCGCCCCGCGCCATCGAGGATCCGATGGATCGCCCGCTGGATTCCGCTCCGAGAGAAGCGGCCACCCTTTGGGTTGAAGAGAAGCGCCCGGCGCGCCGCACCCTTTGCAGCCTTCTGCGCCTCGTCGCGTCGGGGTTCGTAGCGCCGGATGGCCGTGATCGCCGCCCCGGTGATCGGGACGATCCGCTCCTTGCGCCCCTTACCCCGCACTTTGACCTGCTCGGTGAGCAGATCCAGGTCGTTCAGATTCAGGCCATGGATTTCCGCCAGCCGCAGCCCGCTCCCGTAAAGCAGCTCCAGAATGACCAGATCGCGCGTGCCGGCAAGCGTGTTCTCGGCTGCGCGGAGCTCGGCGAAATCAAAAACGGCGTCTGCCTCACCGCGACTGAGATGTCCTGGCAGGCGCTTCTCCATCTTCGGCGCCCGAACCGCTCGAGTCGGGTTGATCTCAACCACCTCTTCCAATTGAAGGAAGCGAAAGAAGGCCCGAACCGCCGAAAGCTTCCGGCCGGCGGTGCGTCTGGAGAGGCCACGGCACCTGAGGTCACCCAGAAACCCTCTGAGGGTGAGCCGGTCGACTGTGGGCCAATCCCAGTCCGGCGTCCCGTAGTAGTCGGAGAGAAAGCGACCCAGGTCACGCAGGTCGCGCCGATAGGCGAGGACGGTGTTGGGCGAAAGCTGACGTTCGTCGGCCAGATGACGCAGGAAGCTGGCCACCGCAGCGCGGGGCGGACCCTCCGGAATCTCGTCCAGCCGGTTGGCGGTCACCCTGCGGCAGGCTCCTCGATCGCGTCACAGACAGGCAGACTGTCCAAGGGAACGGCTGGTTCGACGCCCATCGTCTTCATCCAGGCGAGAAAATCCACGAGCGCGCGGTCGGACAGCTTCACGCGTTTGAGCTTCTTGTCCTTCACCCGCTCATTGAGCGGGTCGATCAGCCCCCAGTTGGAGTTCATGGGCTGAAAGTGCTTGGGCTTGCTCTCGCGCAGGAATCGGCCGAGGCCGCCGATCATGGTGGTGGGCGGCGGTACGTCGGGCTCCAGGCCGCGAAGAATCCGATCCATGTTGAGCGCGGCCATGATGCCGCTCGAAGCGGACTCGGTGTATCCCTCCAACCCGGTCAGCTGTCCAGCGAAAATCAGCTCGGGACGCTTGGGCAATCCACCGTGAGCGCTCAGGCGCTGCGGGAAGTTCAGGTAGGAATTGCGATGGATCGATCCCCAGCGCAGGAACTCGGCGTCCTTCAATCCCGGGATCGCGGTGAAGACCGAGCGCTGATCGCCGATCCGGAGCCGCGTCTGGAATCCGACCATGTTCCACATCTGGCCGGCGCGATCCTCGCGTCGCAACTGGACCACCGCCCAGGGCCGTTTGCCAGACCGGGGATCCGTGAGGCCGATCGGCTTCATGGGGCCGAAGCGAAGCGTGTCGTCTCCGCGGTGCGCCGAGACTTCGATCGGCAGACAGCCCTCGAAATACGGGACGTTGTCCCAGTCATGCCCGCCGTGGGCTTCGCCTGCCTTGAGCGCCGCAATGAACTCAGCGTATTCCGCCTTGTCCATCGGGCAATTGAGATAGTCACCCGATTCGTCGTAGCGACCTGCCTCAAAGATGATCGACTCGTCGAGCGAATCCCGATGGAGGATCGGCGCGATCGCGTCGAAAAAGGCGAGTCCCTCATCTCCCAGCTGGCGGCGGATGGCGGCCGAGAGGGCGTCGGAGGTCAGCGGGCCGGTCGCGATGATCGCGGGACCTTCGGGCAGCTCCGTGACCTCTTCGCGGACCACCTCGATGTTCGGTTCGGCGGTCACTGCGGCCGTCATGGCCTCCGAAAAGAGCTGCCGATCAACGGCCAGCGCGGAGCCTGCGGGGACCTTGGTGTGGTCGGCCGCGGTGAGAAGGACTGAACCGAGCAGCCGCATCTCGCGCTTGAGGGTGCCGTGGGCGTTGCCCGGGTCTTCGGACTTGAAGGAGTTGGTGCAGACCAGCTCGCCCAGCCCATCGGTCTGATGGGCCTCGGTCTTCTGGACCGGCCGCATTTCAACCAGACGGACCTTGTGACCGCGCCGAGCCAGCCCAACCGCGGCCTCGCAACCCGCGAGTCCGCCTCCAACTACCGTGACCCGCTGGGAATCAGATATTTGGCTACGCACACTAAACCCTCTTCAGCTCTTCTTCTTGCGTGTGGTGGTCTTCTTGCGACCACCCTTCCCACCTCGGGCCGCCTTCTTGGCGAGCAGATCGACTGCCAGCTCAAGATCAACGTCTTCGGGCTCCATCGTCTTGGGAATGGTCGCGTTGATCTTTCCGTCGGTGACGTACGGCCCGTACCGGCCGGCGAGCACCTGCAGCTCCTTCTTCTTGGAGGTCGGGTGCGCGCCCAGCTCCTTGATCACTCGCTTGGCCCCGCCCTTCTCTTTCTCTTCGATGAGCTGGATGGCCTCGGCCAGCTCAATCGTGAAGAGAGCGTCGGGCGCGGTGATGCTGGCAAAAATCTTTCCGCGCTTCACATAGGGTCCAAAGCGACCAAGGCCGGCCTGCACGGCCTTTCCGTCGGCATCCTCGCCCAGGGGGCGCGGAAGGGAGAGATAGTCCAGGGCCAGATCGAGCTCTACGTCGTCGATCTTCATGTCCTTGGGCAGGGAGACCCGCTTGGGCTTTTCGCCCTCTTCGGTCTCACGCTCCACATACGGGCCGTACGGTCCAAGCCGAGCCTGGATCTGCTTTCCGGTAACCGGGTCGTTGCCCACGAACTTCTCGACCGCCTCGCCGCCCGCGATCGGACGCGTGTTCTTGCACTCGGGATAGCCCGAGCATCCCAGGAACTGGCCGAACTTGTTGAACTTCACCATCATCGGACGATCGCACTTTTCGCAGACCTCACCCTCGACCGACAGAATCTCCAGAAGAAGGTCTTCAGAGACTTCCTTACCCTGATCCAGCCGTGCCTTCAGCCGGGGATAGAAGTCGGCGAGGAGTTCACGCCATCCCACCTGCCCGTCCTCGACCTTGTCCAGCTCGCCTTCCATCCGCGACGTAAAGCTGATGTCGAAGACGTTGGGGAAGACTCGAACCAGAAGCTTGGACACGACCTCGCCCAGATCGGTCGGAAAGAAGCGGCGCTGCTCGAGGTCGACGTAACCACGATCCGTGATCACGGAGATGATCGACGCATAGGTCGACGGTCGGCCGATCCCCTGCTTCTCGAGCTCCTTGACCAGGCTGGCCTCGGAGAAGCGCGGCGGCGGCTGCGTGAAGTGCTGCTTGGGCTCGATGTTCTCGAGGTTGGCAGCGTCGGCCTGATTCAGTGAGGGAAGCGGATCCATGTCGCCCAGGCGCTTGTGATCACCCGCTTCCTGTGCCTCGGTGTAGAGCCGGGTAAAGCCTTCGAACTTCACCACCGATCCGGTCGACCGATATCGGTAGACCTTTCCGCTCGACCCCTTGATATCGAAGTCAGCGGTGGTGGTGTCATAGACCGCCGGAGCCATCTGACTGGCGACGAAGCGGAGCCAGATCAACTCGTACAGATTGGCCTGATCTTCTTCCAGGTGCTTGGCGGCCTCGGCTGGGAGAAGCGTCGGGTCCGTCGGGCGGATAGCCTCGTGGGCCTCCTGCGCGCCGGCTTGCTGCTTTCCACCGTCCCAGAGTCGGGGGGAGTCGGCGTTGAAGTCCTTGCCCATCTCACCCGCGATCCACTCCCGGGCAACTTCCACCGCCGATGCCGAGACCCGCGTCGAGTCGGTTCGCATATAGGTAATGAGACCCGAAGTCTCGCGGCCCGGAATCTCCACACCTTCGTAGAGTCGTTGCGCGTTGCTCATGGTCCGCTTGGCCGAGAAGCGCATCCGCTTGGACGCCTCCTGCTGCAACGTCGACGTGGTAAACGGCGCCGCTGGATTCTTCCGCTTCTCCCGGCGCTTGACCTCGGTCACCACAAAGGGCACGCCCTCAATGTCCGAGACGGCCCCAAGCGTGTCGGCCTCATTGGAGAGCTTGAACTTCTTCTCGTCGATCTGGTGAAGCTTGGCGTCGAACTTCTGGGCGTCCTTTTCGAGGTGCGCCGTGATCGACCAGTACTCGTCGGTGATGAAAGCGCGAATCTCAACTTCGCGCTCGCAGATCAGGCGCAGGGCGACGGTCTGAACGCGACCGGCGCTGAGCCCGGGACGAATGGGCTTCCACAGGAAGGGCGACACGCCGTATCCCACCAACCGATCCAGAATGCGACGCGCCTGCTGCGCCTCGACCTTGGGCATGTTGATGACGCCCGGATGCTTGATGGCTTCCTGCACCGCAGCCTTGGTGATTTCGTGAAAGGTCACCCGCTGGAACCGTTCTGTATCCATGGGATCCCCCAAGGCGCTGGCCACGTGCCAGGCAATCGCCTCTCCTTCACGATCGGGGTCAGTCGCCAGGAGCACGCGATCGGCCTTTTTGGCCAGGCTCTTGAGGTTCGTGATGACCTTGGCGGACCCACGCATGATGACGTAGGTGGGCTCAAAGCCGTGCTCTACATCGACCCCCAGTTCCTTGGTCGGCAGATCACGGACGTGCCCGACCGAGGCCGCCACCTGATATCCCTTGCCGAGATATCGTTCGATGGTTTTTGCCTTGGCAGGTGACTCAACGATGACCAGATCAGACATGTAGGCTTTTCGTGTATTCAGGAGGGCCGGGTCCGATGACCCGAGCGCATATGTTTCAGGACTGCGGAGACGACCTCGGTCACCTCCCGTCCAGATGTATCTACATGAAACCGTGCGGCCTCGTACTGAGGCGCTCGGATTGCGAGGAGGGAACGAGCCTCCCACAGAGGATCGGACGCTCCGTGCAGAAGCGGACGCACCGGAGCCTGTAACCGGATCCGATCCACCGCAACCTCGGGACTAACCTGCAGCCAGACGGTGCAGACCGATTCGTGGAGGCTTTCAAGCCGCCCCGCTACGGCGCCCCAACCTCCACCGGTCGCCAGCACTGTTCGAGGCCGTCCGACCAGCTTGAGGCCCAACTCTGCCTCCATCTTCCGGAACTCGACCTCGCCACTCTCGGCAAACATTCGGGTCACCGACTTGCCCGTGACCGACTCGATCTCGCGATCCAGATCGACAAAGACCCACCCAAGTCGGTCCGCCAGCAGGCGGCCGACCGTGCTCTTCCCGGAGCCCATGAATCCGACCAGGCACAGGGAATCGAAAAGGTCAGAGCTGTCGCTCCCCATAGCCTCGCCCTTCGAGGTACGCGAGCCAGGAATCGAAGTTCCTGGCCGTCTCACCAATGGAATCCCCGCCGAACTTCTCAAGGAAGGCGTCGGCAAGGACCAGTGCGACCATCGCCTCACCAACGACTCCGGCCGCAGGAACGGCACACACGTCTGAGCGTTCGGTGGCGGCATCGGCAACCGAGCCGTCACGCAGGTCCACACTGGGCAGGCGGTTTCGCAGAGTCGAGATCGGCTTCATGTAGCCCTTGACAATCAGCGGCTCACCGGTCGTGATCCCTCCCTCGAGCCCGCCGGCTCGATTGGAGGCGCGTCCGAACCCTCCGGCCCACGGCTTCTCGGGCGCGGGCACGATGGGGTCGTGTACTCGGGTCCCCGGATTGTGTGCACCCGCTACGCCTTCCCCCAGCTCGACCGCCTTGATCGCCTGGATGGACATGACGGCGCCAGCCAACCGGCCGTCCAGCTTGGTATCCCACGAGACGTGGCTGCCCAGCCCAACAGGCAGGCCCGTCACGACGACCTCAAAAACGCCACCCAGCGTGTCACCCGAGGCCTTGGCCTGGTCAATGGCGTCCGTGATCAACTGAGTGGCCTCAGGATCCAGACACCGCACAGGAGTGTCGTCTACGGCAGCGTTGATGTCCTCGGGGAGCGTCTCCGGGAGCTTTGCCAGGATTCCGCCGATGGCGATGATATGACTCCCGATCCGGATCCCGAACTCGGACAGGATGCGTTTTGCCACCGCCCCGCAGGCCACGCGAGCTGCGGTCTCGCGAGCACTGGCACGCTCCAGAATGTCGCGCGTGTCGCGGCGGTCGTACTTGAGCACGCCGGCCAGGTCGGCGTGTCCGGGACGCGGAAGGTACATGGCCCGGAGCGCCTTGGGGTTCACATCGGCAGGAGGCGCTTCCGAAGCCATTGCCGTGGTCCAGTTCTCCCAGTCGCGGTTCCAGATGACCATGGTGAGCGGAGAGCCGATCGTTTCGCCAAGCCGGAGGCCGCTCAGGACATCCACCCGGTCAGACTCGATCTGCATGCGCCGCCCCCGCCCATAGCCACCCTGACGGCGGGTAAGATCGGGGTTCACATCTCTCTCTACGTCCAGGCGCAGGCCAGCCGGCACGCCTTCCATGAGCGCGGTCAGCCCGCGGCCGTGGGATTCACCTGATGTATGGAAGCGCAGACGTCGCATGGGGTAGATCCGACAAGGTGGGTAGAGGCGGGACACGGGAGCCCAAGGTCCCCGGAATGACCGCCAACGATAGAACGAGCGCGGCCCCTGTCAAAGGGACCGCGCTCGTCATGTCCTGCCGAAAGGACAGTCCGATGCTACTGCCGTGCGGGATGATCCCTGAGCACGTCGGCCTTACGCACCGGCACCACAACCACGCCTCCTGCGGTCGTGATCGCATAGACCTTCAACACCACACAGGCGTCTTCGGTGATGCCGTTGGCCGCAATCGGAGAAGCATCGGTCGCACCCGTGTAGAGCTGAACCGCGTCGCCCAGATAGTTCCCGTAACGATCATTCACCGGAACACTGGCGCAGGTCAGACCCACGTTGTCCGCAGCGGACGGCAGCGTCGCCTTGAGCGGCCCATTGATGATGTCGCGAATGGTGACCGACCCAATCCGGCGGAAGCGGAAGGTGTCGATGATGTCGATCGTACGCCCGCCGGATCCCACGAAGGCCAGATGAGTGTTCGGGGAATAGACTCCACCCGGGCTGGTCTGTGTCTTGTAGTTCGCGTGCAAGGGATGGAAGACCGCCCCAGCGCCGAGTTCAGGCGACTGGATGGCCGTCTGACCCTCCTTGCGCAGCCCATTCGAGAAGAAGTAGGCCAGATCGCCCCGCGCCATCGCGAGCGTACCGTCGAAGTTGACCGCCACACCGCGCACACGCTCGGCGGTATTGGTCAGGAAGTCTGTGACCGGAATTACCCCGGACAGTCGCGTGGTGTCGCTCTGCGCCGCCTGGTACATGAGCACGCGGGCCGAGGGCAGGCGCGCACCCTCACCGATCGCGACCCAGTTTCCGTCGGCCGAAGCCGCAACATAGGTCGTGTCCCCGAAGCCCAGGGACGAAATGTCCCAGCGGGCCGCAGTATAGATGGTAATGTCCGAACCGGCCTGAGCCAGTCGAGCTGCCGCGGTACTTGGCAACTCAAGCTGCGACAGATCGGCAGCACCGGCGATCACCGAGTCCGGGAAGCCCGGGATGTGGTCGAAAATCGCAAGCGTCGAGGTCAAGACCTCGGTCGTGTTTCCGAGCGAGTCGGTCACCGAGGAGGTCACGTCAGCTACAGCAACTGAATCGACATTCGCGATCGCCCAGTGGTCCTCCGCGGAGCTCGTTCCACCGTGCTCGGTGAAGAGCTTCACTTCGGAAGCCTCAGAGCCCGGGGGGAAGAACGCCTTCCGGGCCGTGCCCAGCTGCGCCGAACTATTCACGACGGTCGAATAGATCGGGTTCCCGAAGGCATCGACCGCAACGAACTGCCCCTCATCGGTGAAGCCGTTGCCGTCCTGCGGGAAGAAGGAGGTAATGAAGCGGAGCCCGGCATCACTTTCCTGAACCTCGATGTCGAACAGCACGACGTCGGGAGTCTGGAAGCGGGCCTGGGGGACCTCGAACTCGGTTGTCAGATCGATGACCGAGAAGTTGGTACCCCCGGAGTTTGCGACCCAGAGCGAGTCACCGTCGCGGGTCAGTGCCAGACCCCACGGCTGTGAACCGGCCCCGATCGCTGTTCCGAATTTCTCGGTGCCCAGGCGGAAGACCTCGACCTCACCATTGACCGGATTCGAAAGGAACAGATTGCCTCGCGGAGCGTCGATCACAGCATCAGCGATCAGCCCCCCCGCGGGGAGTTTGACCGTGCGACCTGAAACGTGGCCCGCAGTAGTACGGAAGCCATTGCGGTCCTGAGCGAAAATCCGTCCTCCCACAGTCACGCAGGGCGATGCGACGCCGGTCTCGGCTACGGCGGCTGAACAGTTGCCGTCTGCGTCGACGAAGTATCCAGTGAACTCATAGACGACCGTATCAGGGAGCGACAGCGCATCGACGTTGAACGTCTGGAATCCGAACTGGCGACTGATGCTACCGGTGACCGGGGCGAAGTTGGTCTCGCCCACCTTGTAGACGGTATCCCCGGTCGACAGGGAGATGGCTCGGGCCGTATAGCCGGCGCGTACGATTCCACTGCCCTGAGTGTCGTCCTGTCCCGTGATCTGCAGGAAGAGAGAGTCGGTCAGCTCGTACCGCGGAAGCGTCCGGACGGTCAGGTTGACACTGGGGCGAATCGTGTCGCCCGCACCTGCCCTGAGGACGGTCAGGTTGAGCGGGCCGTCCTGACCGACAACATCCAGGGAGTTGCGAGCCCGTGCCGAAATCTGCATGGGACCCACCGCATCCGGCGGGATCTGGAAGATCGTATCCACACGGACGGAGTCGGCCGGTGGCGAAATCGCCCGTTGGAAGAGCGTGTCGATCGCACCCGTCAACTGGAACTCGACGAAAACGACACCCTGCGGATCCTGAGCGATGAGGCCCAGATTAAGATTAAGACCGGCCTGAATCGACTGACCTTCCGACACATTCAGCAGACCGACGTCCGGACCACCCAGGATGAGCGCCACGGTATCGGCCGACATGGTGCCGTCGGAATCGAACGCCTGAGCGACGATGAAGCCCGTCTCCTTGATCGTGTCCTCGACCGCCAGGAGGTAGCGCGTAACAACGGTGTCTCGAACCGCGGGGAGGATGACGGTCTTTCGGTTAAAGCGCCCGATCACTTCATCGGTGCCCAGAGCAGCATTCCCCCGGAACGAGATGCCAAACAGGCGGACCGAGTCGACACCCTGATTATCGCTGACCCGGACACGAACCAGTACCGAATCACCCAGCGGCTTGGCCGAAAGGGAATCGCCGCGAGGGTTCTGGATCTCGACCTCGGGGGGACGCGCCGTATCCGTTCCCACCGGCGTACCGGAGAAGCGGTTGGGGCCGTCACATGCAGCAAGGGCGACGACGGCTGCCATCAGGGCAAAGCCGGCGCTGCGCTTCCGCGCTCGTGCAGAGGAACCGTTTTTCATGGTGGGTCTCCCGTTCGGGCTCAACGGCCGCCCGTAGGCCGAACGATGTTGGGCGTCACCAGAATGATCAGATCTCGCTGGACCTGCTGTCGTCGCGTCGTCCTGAAGAGCTTGCCGAGCAAAGGAAGGTCCATGAGCATTGGAATGCCCGAGCGAACCTCCTCGGTCTCGGTTACGGTGAGGCCGGCGATTACAACCGTCTCACCGTCCTGTACCAAGACTCGCGAACTCGCGTTCTGGGTGTTGAAGATGAAACCGACATCCGACTCGGCGAGCTGCGGCGCCGAACGCTCGGCCCGCAGTTCAAGCAGGATGTTGTCGTTTGCCGTCACGTGCGGCGTGGCTTCGAGGATGATACCCGTCTCCTCAAACTGGACGGTTGCCTGAGGCAACTGTCCACCTGCGCCACCGGCGCCACCGGCATCGATCACGCGGAGCGGCGTCCGCTCACCGACCTGAATCTGCGCAGGCTGGTTATCCATGGTTGTGACGCTGGGCTCGGCCTGGATGTCACTCAGGTTCCGGGACTGGAGCGCCTCAACAAAGGTCAGCAGCGTGTGCCGTCCCAAGACCAGCGAACTCAACAGCGTCAGTGTCGGGTTGGGTACGCGGGCGTTGGCATTCCCCAGAGCGGCGATCGAGTTGCCGCCCAGGGAGATCGCATTCTCGCCATCGAGCGCCTCTTCAGGCAGCGTGATCTCACCGTCCCCGTTCAGATCAGCCGCGCCGGGGGTAATCAGGTTGAGCTGGTTACCCGCCGAGTCCTTGAGGTCGTAGGTGACACCAAGGTCGTTGATGTCGGTGCGGTTGACGAAAATGATCTTGGCCGAGATCGAAATGACCGGCGTCCTGACGTCCAAGGCGTCGATCAGCCGCGAGACATCTTCATGCACGCGTTCGATATCGCTGACAATGACCGCGTTGGATCCAGCCGCCGCCGTGGCGGTTCCGGCGGTGCTAAGAACGCCGGCGATGGCCGCCGCAATCTCAGTCGCGGTCGCGTAGTTGATGCGGTAGGCCTCGGTGTAGCGGGGCTCGAAGGCCTCGCGAGTGCTGACGTCCTCCAAGTTGTCGACTCGAATGATGCCGCTTGGCAGCTCGCGCGCTGTGTAGCCGTTCGCGGAAAGAATGGCATCGAGCGCCTCTTCCCATGTCATTCGCTGGATGCGGGCGCTGACAATGCCCGAAACACCGCTGCCCGGAACGATCGACCGGCCGGAGATGTCGGAGAATGCGAAGAGAACCTCAGTGATCGACTCGTTGTTGAATTCGAAATCGAGCAGCTCTTCCTGCTGCTGAGGCGCTGAAACCGACGCCGGCACCGCTGCGGTGGGTGCCGCTGTGAACGCAGGCAGGTCCGTCACATTGGTGGTCCAGGGTTCGAAGACACCGGATGCATTCTGAAGCTCCAGCAGCAGCGTACCATTCGCCGTGTAGATCTCGTAGGGGACCATCTCCTCGAGTTCCAGCACCAGCCGCACGACATCCTCCGAGTACTGGCTGGAGCGCAGGGCGATGATGCCACCACGACCGATCCGGTAGTTGTCCTCGGCCAGTCCGTGTCGGGCCCCCATCAGGTCGATGACCAGACGGTTGGGGCCTTCCATGGTGAAGTCGCGGTACTCGACCTCGCCTTCAAAGGACACCAGGATCTCGGTGGTACCCACGTTCGGGTCGATCCGGACTTCCGTGACCGGCCCTATGAACCCAAGCAGGGCGCCGGTGAACAGGGCTAGAATCGAGGTCATGATGAGCCTCCTTGGCCAGCGCGTACTATCCGCATTTCGTGTCTCTCGGAGAGTTGAAATTCGGTGACTTCAACGAGCACATAGTCACTGTGGATTTCGAGAACTCGCATGTTGCCCCACTGCTGTCCACGACGAAGTCGCCGTGTCAGTCCGGCCGCAGCTTGGACCGTGTTGTCTGGATTCGCCTGGAGCCCACCACCGATCCCGAACAGGGCGATACTCCCGCCTGCCCCCGAGCGGTAGATGATCCCCCTCAGGGCGATGACTTCGAAGCGGGGTCCGCCAGCCGAGTTTGAGCTGAGCGGCGCAAAGGGATTGCGTCGCACGAAACGCGGGTAGCTGAACACCTCACGCTCGAAGACGAGCTGAGTGGGCGGCACTACTTCTTCCTCGACCTGAGTCGGTGGATCGACCACGACCTGGGCCGTTATTGCGAGCGGCAAAGCCGTTATCGCCAAGAGTGCTGTCCCAAAGATTCTGAACTTCATCATTCCTCACCTCCGGTCCCGCTTCCGTCACCCGGAAGAACCGGACCCGGGAGCCCACTGGCGTCGGGCAGGATATACGTCGCGATATCAAAGGAGACCTGAATCGGAGCCTCAAAGTCTCCCAGTCGGGCTGCGGATTGATCGTAGCTGGCGATCGTCACCCGGGTGGGTTGAATGATCCGCTCAAGCGATGCGATCTCCGCCATGAAACGTCCCACATCGTGGTAGTCTCCCACCACTTCCAGGGCATAGCTCTGGCGCGTGTAGTGCTGGCCTGGCTCATCCGGCTGGGGCAGGACATCGATCAGTTCAAGACCCATCCGCCTCGCCGCAAACGTGATGCTGTTCACGAGAGAGGTGACTTCCTCGGACTCCGGGATCAGTTCCTCAAGGCGTCGCACGTGTCGATCGTATTCTTCGGCCCGGGCCTGCATCTCGGCACCGCCCCGCAGGCTCTGCACGCGGGCGACCTCATTCTGTGTGGAAAGGTTCTCCAGACGCTCTCGCTCGACTTCAAGCACCTCCACACGGCCCGAATGGACGAAGCTCCAGAAGGCATAGAACGCCACCAGAGCACCAGCCATCACGAAGACGGCCTTCTGCTGTTTCGGATCACTCGGAAGAAGCGCCATCAGCCGTTCCCTCCCTGAGTCTGACCAGAGCCTGCGGCCGGTTCGACGATGGCCGCGTTCGGCCCAACCTGTTCCTGGAAAAGAGGCACTGTTTCAAGGAAAGCGGCGTCAGGCGTGGTGTAGAAGAGCTGCAGATTGAACTCGTAGAACTCTTCCTGTTGCGGCGTGTTGGCGCCCTCGACGGAGAGGGTGGAGTTGATCAGACGCACGCCGTGAAGGAACTCGGACGCTTCCAGTTGAGTCATGAACAGGGTCACGGCGGTCAATTCGCCCGCGCGGCCGTCCAGGGTCATTTCGAATGGGAGGTCCGAGATCTCGCTGATCCCGGTCAACCAGGTATAGTCGGGAAGAGCCCGGGCGATCTCATCCATGATGTGAGCCCAGGTGTATCGGCCCTGATCGATCTGCTGAATGACGGCGATCCGTTCCAGGATCGAGTCCCGGCGGGCGGTCAGGGCATTCGTGCGAGCGATCTGAGCGTGAAAGCGAGCCGAATCCTCGACCTGCCCTTCGATCTCGACACGCAGGTCTTCCATCTCCCCGGAAACGCTCAGGAAGAAATAGGCCATACCGCCCAGCGCCAGCACCACCGCTGCCCCGGCGCCGATCATGAACTTGTCCAGACTCATCCCGCCAACGCTCGGCAGATTGAGCTTGAAACCACCGCCCGAGCCTCCGCGCCTTTTGCGCTTCCCGCCCGGAATCAGGTTGACTTCAATCATCGATCCGTCTCCTCAAGGCTTGCGCAGGGCCAGGCCCAGCGGCAGGAGGAGCATCGGTGCGGCTTCATCCAGAGCAAAATCAGTCACGCATTCCGGTGAGATCGGTACCCGTTCGAAGGGATTCACGACCATGGTCTCTACGCCCATTCTCTGTCCCAACGCTTCGGCCATCCCGGGGATACGGGCACCGCCACCGCTCAGGTAGATCCGGCCCAGTCCTTCCCCGGCCTGCCGAGTCATCAGGAAGGCCGCCGCACGTTCAATTCCAACGGCGACTTCATCGGCGCTGGATTCAACCATGGAGGTCATTCCCTCGACATCCTCGCGGCCCTGGACAGCGTCCTCAGCCTGCTCGGCGGTCAGTCCGCGTTCTCTTTGGAGATCTTCGCGAACTCTGCGCGATCCAAACGGAATGTCCCGCGTCAGGATCGGCACACCATTCTCAAGGATGTTCACGTTGGTGACCTCGTGGCCGATGTTGACCAGCGCCACGATCCCCTCCATCGCCTCAGGATAGTTGTGCTCGAAGGCGTTGTGCAGGGCGAAGGCATCCACATCAATGATGGTGGGATTCAACCCGGCCTCGTTCAGGAGGCCGACCTTGTTGTCCACCAGCTCACGTTTGGCGGCGACCAGCAGGACTTCCATTCGATTCCCTTCGCCGTTGGGATCCAGGATCTGGAAGTCCAACTCCACCGACTTGATGTCGAACGGCACGTGCTGCTCGGCTTCCCAACGGATCACCTCTCGTGCATCGGCTTCCTTCATCCGATCCATCTCGATCTTCTTGATGATCACGTCGTGCCCCCCGATCCCGGTCACGACATCAGCGTTCTTCATTCCAAGTTCATGGAAGAGACCGCTCACCGTGTCCGAGACCAGCGCGTAGTCCATGATCTCGCCCTCGACGATGGTGTCGGGAAGCAGAGGCCGCATGGATACGCGGGTCACCTCGGGTTGATCGCCACTGTGATCGACTTCGACCACTTTGACGAAGCCAGACCCGATATCGAGTCCGACCGAGGTTTTATTTCGTCCGAAGAGTGCCATGCGGCGGCCTCATCGCAAGGAGACTAGGGAACAGATTTTTCCCTACAATATGGAATCGACGTTAATCCCTATAGGTCAAGTATGTCAAGAAAGTATTTGGCCTCTGAGCGAATCGGGCAAAATCGTAAACATATGACTTTGCCCGATTACCAGATGGCGCTGTCCTGGAGCGATGCTACTCGCCACCCAGGTTCGAGAGGTCCACCCA
>JBDNHE010000213.1:0-2584 GCA_041688945.1 Gemmatimonadota bacterium
CCCAGTTCATGAGCACTGCGTCGGTCAGGCGGGGCATAAATCCTCACTGCGGTTGATTGAGGGGCCGGATTGGCCCGGAGACCGAAAGGGCGGGGAGCCGGCCCGTCTGTCAATCGCGGGGTACCTCATCGCTGCCCGAGCGCCGCACCGCAAACCGGGGCGTGTCTCTATCGGCGCCAAGCGATGCCCAGGTTGAAGACGCCCGCTTCCTGACTCCAGAGAACTGATCCATCGTCCACGGCGAAGGCGCTCACGCCGCCCGGCGTCTGGATCGTGCCTTCGTGCGACAGAAACGCCGTGGCTCCGTCGGGGGAGAGCGCCACACCATGAGGGTGGGCGATGTCGGGGACTGCGATGCGCCGAATCAGGGTCATGGAGCCCGTCTCGACGACGGCCGCGGAAAAGTCGGCCCTCAACGCGACGACCAGTCGCGTGCCATCCGGCGTGATGGCCAACTGGGTTGGACCGCCCCCCAGTTCGACTCGGGTCAGCGATTCCCCGTCGCGATCCAGTCTCGCCACCTCGCCGCTTTTCATCAGCGTGACGAAGAGTCCCGAACCGTCGGGAGACCAGACCAGGTTCATGGGCTGAGTCCTCGGATTTCCAGGGATCGTGCGGGTCCGATCGTCAGCCCCTGCGGTCGGGATCGGGATGTCACGTCGCCAAACTTCGCTCAGCGTCCCGCCATCCAGAACCACGATCTCGTCCGAAAGCGGACATGTGATGGCGACCAGGCTCCCGTCCGGGGACCAGGCGGCATCGTGAGGCGCACTGCAGATGTCGATCGGTTGGTCCACTGTCAGATCATCAAGATTCACCCGCACGATCTGGCTGACCTCCCCGGTGCCCCCCAGCCAGTAGTCCGGTACGATGGCGGTCCGCGAGTCCGGAGAAATGCCGATCCTGCCCGCTCCTTTTGTGCCCAGAGGCACGCGGCCGACAAGGCGATCCCCGTCGCTCTCATACTTCCAGAGCGTTGGGTCCCCATGAGACAGGGTGGCGTACCAGTGCCGTCCGTCCGGAGCGACCGCGACTGCATGCGGTTCGTCCCGTTCGCCGGGCCGAACGTCCATGGGGCGAGTGTCCAGGGTGCGTCCGTCCACCGGATCAATCAGAAGGATCTCGTCGGTGAAGCCGGAGGTGACCAGGAGTACCGGGCCGTCGATGGCAGGGGAGCAGGCGCTCGCGAGCGCACCGGCCAGCACAACCAGGCTTCTCGCGCTTCGGACTGTGCCGAGCTGGGTGCTGCGACGGGGAAGGGTCGAACTGGAACGTGGCGGCTGCCTCAATTCCGGAGCCATTCGAGCACAACGAGGCCGTTGTTCATGTCGGACAGGTAGATCCGTCCGTCCGAATGAAGCTGGGGGGCCCAGGTGCAGGTCAGCGTGTCACGACCGCAGACGCCAGCCCCGCCATTGTACAGAAGCGATCCCATTTCACGTCCTTGGGCGGCAAGGTCACCCAGCAGCTCGCCATTCACATCCAGCGCTCGAATCCCGTTTCCGTACCAGGCGGCGAAGAGGGTCCCGCTGGCTTCGTCCATCCAGAAGTTGTGCGGCGTCTGTCCGGGGACCACGAAGTTGGCGACTTCGACGGGTCGGGTCGGGTCCCGGAAGTCGACCACGTGCAGGTAGCCCGGCGCCCCAAAGTCTTCCTGACCCACAAAGACGTAGCCGTTTTCGGGCCAGTACCACGCGTTGTGCGTGTTCCCGCCGAGCGTCTGGATCCGCGACACCTCGACCGGCGCGGTCGGCGATCCGCCCGCAATTCCGTTGCCGACATCAAAGACGATCAGGCCGGCGTCCCAGTGGGAGAGAAAGGCCAGACCATCCCGGACCATCACGTCGTGAAGAAAGCTGGTGCCGGCGTAGAAGGACCAGACCACGACCGGCAGGGCAGGGGTCGAGATGTCCACGATCCTGAGCCCACCACTCCCGTCCAGGACCACGTACAGATAATTCCCTTCGATCCAGACATTGTGGACGCCCGGGCTCATGCCCTCGGTAAAGCGCGCGATCGGGGAGGGCTGGGCCGGATCCGTCAGGTCGAGCAGGGTGAAGCCGTTCAAGCCGTCGTTCGATCCCTCGTGGGTGATCACGCCGAGCTTTCCGTCCGCGCTCACCTTCACATCGTTGACGGTGCGGGCATCGACCAGCAGGCCAGCGGTCCGAACCGGACTCGGACCGGCCACCGACCAGGTGTAGAGGGTGTTGCCATTCAGGGGTCCCTGACCTGTGCCTCCGCCTGCGCCCGGGGCTCGCGTGCCCCAGGTCCCGAGGTAGGCGTAGTTGCCATGCACCCACAGGTCCGAACTGTGTCGCGCCAACTCCACGCCAACGGCCACCTGCCGAAATTCGCCGGAGACGGCCCGGGGCGTGACTTGCAAGGTGACCGTGTCGGCCGCGTCGCCGACCTGACCCACCACGCTGACGCTGCCGGGGCGGTAGGCCACGAAACGCCCATCGATCACCAGCCCCGCATCCCCCGGGATCACGCTCCATTCGGGGGTGAAGCCGGCCAGAGCATCGCCGTCCCGGCCAGTCGCCGAGGCCCCGATGTCCCGGCTGTCGCCCTGACGGATCGG
>JBDNHE010000214.1:0-3262 GCA_041688945.1 Gemmatimonadota bacterium
ATGAGATCGAGCGCTTGTTCCGGCGGCTCAAGGGCTTCCGCCGGGTCTTCTCCCGCTTCGACAAGCTCGATGTCATGTTCACGGCCTTCATCCACTTCGCGCTCATCGTCGAAGCGCTTCGAATAGTGTGAACAGGCCCTAGCTGCCTCCCGGCCGACGCAATACAGCCAGCGTTGTTTGTGCAGTCCTCAGCCGACAGCCCATACGGATCCGAGAAATTAACCGGATCCCCATTCGCGTACCCGTACAGATTCAGGCCACCAGCCAGCCCAATAGGGTCAGGCTGCGTAAACTGGGCCGCCAGCCGGGAGTTTCAAATTCTCAAACGCGAACAGGCTGCTATTTCTTCTCTTAGCCGCTCACTTTTTCCGCTTTGATCGTAGTTCGAGCCGAGACCCCCGACGCGTGTTTTCGCGCCCGCCGGGTCAGTCGTACTTCAACGATACGCCTGGTCCCGCCGTCGAACACGCAAGACGTGGATCGCATCCGCGTCTGAGTCGTATTGAAAGAACACCCGTTGGTCTCCGACCCGGAGCCGCAATTCCGGTGGATTGACGTCCGTGAGCTTCGTGACGTCGCCGTGGCCGGTTTCGGCCAGACGAGTCATGGATTCTCGGACACGCCGAGCGAGCTTTGAGTCGAGCTTCTTCAGGTCCTTCGCTGCCGGTCGTGTCCAGACCAGCGTCCGGCTCATATGCCGAGCTCGGCGCGCAGCTCCTCGTCTGTGACCACGTCTCCCGCTGCCAAGGCGGCTCGACCCTCCTCGAGGGCCTCTTGGTCGTCTTCGCTCAGAGGCTCATCGCTCTCGGGCGCATTCAGGAGGGCCCGCATGAACGGATCACCATGCTCGGTCAGATACTCAAGGTAGCGTTCGGCCGCATGGACCTCCCGCTCGGGGATCCGATCGATCAGCCGATGAAGTCTCTCTTTGACATTGGCTTCCATAATGTTCCTCGCTCATTGTGCTAACCGCGGCCACTAACTCAGGTAAAGTACTCCTGTGCTACCGGTTCAGCACCGTTGTTGTTCAGGGAGCGGCCGCATCCGCAGACGGCTGCAGCAGGTCGAAGAACTCCCGAGCGCTCTGAAGGCAATCCTCAAGTTTGTGGATGCGCTCGTTGAGAGCGGCTGGATTCAGGGCGGGTCCTGAGAACGACAAAGCCCGGCCCCTCCGAAGAGGAGCCGGGCCCACAGACCCATCGCTCAATAGGAGTCGAGAGGGGGCTAGAGAACGAACTCCCAAGCGAACAACATCGCGACGATGGCGAGAAGTAGTAGCCGAACTAGCCCGAGGGTTTTTACGCGGCCCAGCCGCCTCTGTCCTTCCTCTGTATAGTTCTCAGAGGAACCTGCGTTCCTATGAGCGAACGTCGACGCACCCTTCCAGAAGGGATCCCCCTCGTCAATGTCAGTCCGGTATTGCCGAAGCCGATCTACCATTGCGATCTCTGAGCCAAGCGCCACGACCCATAGGCCGAACAGAGCTCCAATCAAGATGGTCATGCTTCCCTCCGAATTCGTGTTCTCGTGATTCTACTAGTACGGTTCACCACCCTCTCGCACTTCAGACGACTCCCTAACCCGGCGCAAATCGCCCCAAGTGAATGAACCGGTCTGAGTGAGCCCTCCCGTCGCCGAAGCTGGCCAGAGTCCGCCTCCGACCCGGAACGTCACGATCCCGCCATCTATCCGGCCTTGATCGTCTGTAGCTCCTGCCACACAGGCGGTCCCCGCTAGCGCCGCAGCGCCACCCCCGACACAAGCCTCGGCTGCCGGCCCGTCAAAAGCAGACCTGCTCTCGGCCGTTCCGAACTCCACAGCTAGACCGAGATCTATCCCGCTGGAGGCTCCCCTGCTGAAGTAAATCCCGAGACCCTCACCCTTTGAGTAGGTGAATCCTCCTGAGGCGTTGAAACCGAAGGCGGCGGCAACGGATCCGCCGAAGCCCAGGAAGAAGACCGGACACGGCTTATCGTCACAGTCCGCCATCAGCCCATACGGATCCGAGTGATTCACCGGATCCCCATTGGCATATCCATACAGATTCAGCCCACCAGCGAGCCCAATGGGGTCAGGCTGCGTAAACTGGGCCTCTAGCCGAGAGTTGTAAATTCTCAAACGCTAACAGCCCGCTATTTCTTCTCTTAGCCGCTCACTTTTTCCGCTTTGACCGTAGTTCGAGCCGAGACCCCCGACGCGTGTTTTCGCGCCTGCGCGTCAGGCCAGCATCAGCCGTCGACCCTTGGGTTCGGGGATGGTCCACCCCTTCTCAGTGGCGGTCTCGATCCAGCCATCGATGACGTCCTCAACGGCCTCGATCGCCGCCTGATAGGACGGGCCATCGGCTGCACATCCGGGAAGTTCAGGGACCTCCGCGATGTAGGCGCGGCCCGCGTCGCTCCAGTAGAGAATGATCTCGTAGCGGTGTCTACTCTTCGCCATGGCTCGCCATTCGGTAGTGGTTGATGAGCTGTCTGACCTGCTTGACCTGGTAGGGCTTGGCCTTCGAACCCGAGGGCTGCAGGGTGATGATCTCGTCGACGTCTTCGCGCTTGAAGATCCGGTGACTGCCTTTGACGCGTTCCTCAAAGCCCAGGGCCATCAACAGGGGTCAGGTCACCGAACCGGATGTTCGCATCGGACGTCCCCCGCAGCACCCGGTCCAGCGTCTTCTTGGGACTCGTCATTCAGGTAAGGTACTCCTGTTCTACCGGTTCAGCACCGTTGTTGTTCAGGGAGCGCCCGGGCGGACTCTGATCTGAGTCTGCGTATCGAGGCACGTCAGATCCTTCTTCGCCCTGTTGGTGACCCAAAGCGTCCAGCTCAGAGCCCGAGCTCCTTCTTTACTTCCTCAAGCGTGTGCACGCGCCCGGCCGCGATATCCTCGTAGGCCTCCCGGACCGCTTCTTCTTCCTCAGGCGTGACCGGCTCGTCGTCCCAGGGTGCAGTCATCAGCTTCCGCAGCACCGGATCACCGCGCTCATGTACGAAGTCGACGAACGTCTCGACAGTCTCGAGCTCGCCCTCGTGCAGATTCTCGACCAAGCGGTGCAGTCGCTCGCGGCGCCCCGCTGCATCTTTGGCTTTCGCTTCCATGACCTTCGCGGTTGATGGCTGACAAGAACCTAAATTGAGCGATTGGGGTGGGCGAGCAACAAAAACGCACCGGGGGTCGAGGGCATGGCAGCGGTGAGGGTCGAAGCGGGTTGACGGGCCGGTATTCGGGCTGTTCTGGGGCGACGGTGAGCACCCTTGGGGCCCA
>JBDNHE010000215.1:0-4490 GCA_041688945.1 Gemmatimonadota bacterium
TCATAAGGCTGGCGCAGGTAGCGCACGAGCAGCCTTCGCGATACCTCATGAAACATGTCCCACACGAACGACATCATGTACCAACTCGACATCGCGCCCACTATGGCGGACGCAACAACCAGGACGAGCACGGTGGTCCCAAGCGGCAGGAGTGCCGCGGCCGGGTCCAAAACGCCGGTCCATTCGCTCCAGATCGAAAAGAAGCGGCTGTCGGTGAGTCCCGCAGGGTTTGTGACGGACGCCATGAACGGCAGCACCGATGCAATCGCAAAGGTCTCGAGCACGGCACTGACGGTGACGAGCATGAGCACCCGGGCGAAGCGGCGCTTCTCAGCCGCCGAGGCGATATCCCAGATCAGGGCTGCAGGGCTTTTCATGGTGGCAAGTTATGATGGATCGTGTCAGGACGCTCGGGAGACTCGTCCCGGTCGCGGCCGTGTGTTCAGACTGGGGCATCGTACTTGAGCAGGATCCTGATCGCGACCCGGGAGGGGGCCGTCGGTGGCGCAGAGCGCCTGATTCAGCAGATGGTGCCGGCCATTGCGGCGCACCATGAGGTGACCGTGGCGACGGCTCGGATGCCCTGGGAAGCCGACAACTCCCTCTATACCGGCGCCCATTCGGGAGATCTGCACGACCTTTTGGCCGGGCCCTGTGACGTGCTGCACACCCACCTGTTTCTGCCGGGAATTCTGGCCCGGTTTCGCCGGGTGTTCGATTCCGGATTTCGCTGGGTGCACACCGTCCACTACGATGGCTATGACGGCCTGTCGTTCCCAAAGCTGCGGCGTTGGATTGACAACCGGTGGGTCTTCCCGGCGACCGACTGCCTGATCGCGGTCAGCGATCGGGTCGCCGAGGGACTGCCGGCGATCCCCCAGGTTCAGGTGATTCCGAATGCGGTACCTCTCGGCCGGATTGCGCGATTTCGCTCAGCAGGTGGGTCCGCGGATGTGGTCATCGGCTGTCTCTCGATGCTCCGGGCTGAGAAGGGGATTGATGACCTGATCTCCGCGATGGCGATCTTGGTTGAGTCGGGCGAATCGGTTCGTCTGCGAATCGCCGGAGATGGGCCGGAGCGGCAACGGCTTCAGGCGCTCGCTTCGGAGCTAGGCGTGGACGGGCATGTCGAATTCTCCGGCTACATCAGCGATCTCGACGCCTTCTATAGCGGCCTCGACCTCTACGTCCAGCCGAGCCGCACCGAGTCGTTCGGACTGGCGACGCTCGACGCCCTGCGCTTCGGATTACCGATCGTGGCATCCTGGGTCGGGAACCTCCCTGCTCTGCTGGGAGATGGCGATTTTGGTCGGCTTATCCCACGGACCTCCGATCCGCATTCGACAGATCTGGCTCAGGGCATCCGGGAGGCGCTTCAGGATCTTGAGAGCGGGTCGGCACACGCCGAACGGGGTCGACTGCACTGGGCCAAGAGGCTCTCCCCCGATGCGATGGATGCCGCCCACCTCCGCATCTACGACGAGGTTCGCGCGCCGCGTGTGCTTACCGTCGCGACCAAGATGACGGTGGGAGGAGGAGGTCTTCCCAGGCAGGCGCTGCTTCAGACCCGAGCTCTGGCGGCCGCGGGTCACCGGGTCCTGCTCCTTCAGGAGACTGACCCCGCACTGTCTGATCCCGATCACTCCGCGCCCTGGTCGCATGCAACAACGCTGCAGACGCCCGCCCGCCCCCCGGGCCTGCCACGCCGTCTGGATGGCGTCCGGTTCATTCTCCACGGCTTCTGGCAGGCGTTCCGCGCCCGCCGCCGCTTCGATGTCGTCCACGCCCATCAGCTCTACGCACCGACCATTCTGGGCGCCCTGATCAGCAGGCTTCTGGGGAAAAGCCTGGTGGTGAGAGTCACGGCTTCCGGCGTACTCGGGGAGGCGGCTGAACTCTCCCAAATCGGGTTCTCTCCCATCCGCCGCTGGGCGTTCGGCCGGGTGAACGGGGTCATTGTCATGACCGACACGATGCGGGCGGAAGTCCGTGCCCTCGGGTTCAGCGATTCGATCATTCACACAATCCCGAACGCGGTCCAGGTCCCGGCTCAGCCGGTGTCGGTCCCCCGTGCGGATCGGAAGCCGAAGGAACTTCGCGTCCTCTACACCGGCCGCCTCTCCAGTGAGAAGTCATTGGACACGGTCGTGGCCGCCATCGGGATCCTCGTCGCCCAAGGCATCGCCGCCCGCCTTGATCTGGTCGGTGGGCCGGGGGGGGATCGGGACGCTACGCAGGCGCTTCAGGCGCAGGTCGCCGAGTTGAACCTTCAGGATCAGGTTCACTTTCATGGCCGGTCAGACGACGTGCCGGCATTCCTCCGGAGCGCGGACGTCTTCGTCCTGCCGTCGTTGTCCGAAGGGATGTCCAACGCGCTGCTCGAAGCCATGGCGGCCGGCCTCCCCTGCGTGGTCTCGGACATCCCGGAGAACCGCGCGTTGATCAATGCGCAGACCGGCGTACTCTTTGGGGTTCAAAACTCGGTTGCGCTTGGCCACGAACTGGTCGCGATCTCAAAAGCGCTCGACAGCCGTCCGGTGCAGATCAGCTCAATGGCCCGTGCCGCGCGGGCGCGGATCGAGGCGCACCATTCCGAAGCGGCGGTCGCGAGCCGGCTCGACACACTCTACCGAAGCTCCCTGCCACGGGTCACCTGATGAATCCGCTTACCGTCTACCAAAACTGGAAGGCCCGCCTGCGACTGATCGAGTCGTGGAAGATCGCGCCCACCGATGTGGTCCTTGAGATTGGCAGTGGCCACAATCCGAGTCCGCGGGCTGACGTCCTGTGCGAGCGCTTCCTCTCAGACGGTGTGGAACGACACGACCAGCTGCCCCGAATAGATCGGCCGTTCGTGGTCGGCGACATTTTCGAACTTCCCTTTGCCGACAAGTCCTTCGACTTCGTGATCTGCGCGCATGTGCTTGAACACCTTCGCGATCCGGCCCAGGCCGCAGCGGAGCTTTCTCGCGTGGCTCGGCGGGGATATGTAGAGACACCCTCCAGCGTCAACGAAAAGCTCATTTCCTACAACTTCCACCGATGGTACATCACGGAGTCTGACGGGGTGATGCACTTCCGCCCCAAGGATCGCCCGGTCCACGACCCTGAACTCGGAGAATGGATGGGACGGCTGGCAGAGGTGGTTCCGGACTTCGGTGACATCTTTTTCCGGAATCTGCATGCCCTGGGGAACGTGGTCGGCGTTGTTTTCGAAGACGAGCTGAAGGTTACGGTCGATACCCTGCCCGAAGGGACAGCCGACTGGGACGTGGTCGCCGCTGAGGAGGGTGCCCAGGCCGACGACGAGGTCATCCTGCGCAAGGCCGTTGACAACGCGCGACACGCTCAGGGTGCGGCCGACCGGATCTACCGACGCATCACGGCAAAGCAGCGCCGCCAGTCCCACAACCGCGTCGATCTCTGGAGCCGGCTGGCCTGCCCGGTCTGTCATGGGTCTTTGGCGCGGGACGGCGGGGAAACGATGTGCGCCGCTGGTCACCGCTATCGTGTGGTCGACGCCGGCGGAATCGACATCCCGATTCTGGTTGTCCAGGACAGCTGAGACTCAGTAGCCCAGCCAGCCCTTGATCTGGTCGACGCGCTCCACCCCAAACACGGTCTTGAGAAAGGTGCTGGGGACACGGGCGTCCGCAATCACGCCCGGCCATTCCTGAACCGCGGCACGCAGACATCGCCTGGCCTCCGCAGCATCCCCCGAGGCAAACCAGGTGCTTGCCGCGTTGACCAGGAGGATTGCACGCGACCGTGACCGAAGGCGCGCAGTCAACTTGGCGTCACCTTCATCAGCACTGTCGAAATGGAGGCCATGAGCCAGCAGCATGCTGGCCTCCATTGAGCGGGCGTTGCCCATGGAGTTCCCCTCGTGCTTACGCATCCGGACGCTCGGGCTAGCGGCACACACCGACGACCCCAGCCGCAGGGCTTCGGCCACCAGCAGCCAGTCTTCCGATCCAGCGAGTTCGCGACTGGGATCAAACCCACCGATCCCATCGAAACACGCCCGGCGAATCGCCAGCACGGACGGCGGGATCTGAACCCGACCCATAAGAAACGCCTCGCGATCATATCTCCCAGACAAGCCGCCGCCCCGCCCGGTCGGACTCCCCACTTCGTCCGTGACCTCAAAGGGCGTATGAAACAGCTGTGCGGCCGGATTGGCCTGGGCCAGATCGACCAGTTGAGCGACATGGTGGCTGAGCACCAGGTCATCTGCATCAAGGAAAAAGATCAGCTCCGCCTCACTGGTCGCGACGCCACGATTCCTGGCCGCCCCCCGTTCTGCATTGTCCTGCTCCACGACCTCGATGGCGGCCCCAAACCGCCGTCGCAACGCATCTGCAGTGCCATCCGTCGAGCCGTCGTCCACCACGATCACCCGGGGGACCAGATCCCCCCCCAGCACGCTTTCTACCGCCTCCATCACATACGCGCGGCGATTGTAGGTCGGAATGACAAGCGCGGTCGAA
>JBDNHE010000216.1:0-20341 GCA_041688945.1 Gemmatimonadota bacterium
GCATTCAACACGGTGAGATTCGAGATCGACACATTCCCGCGTTGGATCGGGAAGCATCCCTCAACTCGCTGAAACTGCTCTTCTGATATCGTCATTCATGAATATACATCCGCGGCGCCTTAGTGTGAACAGGCCCTAGTTTAGCCCGGACCGGGCCAAAGCCTCGGAGTGCCACGAACCGGTAACGACGGGACCCGATCGTCGGGCTCTCTCGTTTCCTGATCGGCAAATCCGTGCCATTATGTGGAGCCTTCAGACCCCTGACCCAACCGAGTTTCATGGCCGATCTTGCAGCGTTCCTCACCGACAATCGCGCTCGCCATCTCGACGAGCTTTTCGACTTCCTCCGGATCCCATCCGTGTCCGCCAAGTCGGATCACGATGACGACACGACCCGCGCGGCTAACTGGCTGGCGGACCGTATCCGGGAGGCGGGGATGTCGGCAGAGGTTCTCTCCACGCCGGGCCATCCGGTTGTGATCGGCGAATGGCTAGAGGCCGGGCCCGATGCCCCGACGCTCCTGATCTACGGGCACTACGATGTGCAGCCGGCCGAGCCACTTGAACTGTGGAGTTCTCCCGCCTTCGAACCGACCGTACGAGACGGCCGCATCTACGCGCGCGGTTCGTCAGACGACAAGGGCCAGCTGTACATGCACGTGAAGGCGCTGGAGGCCCTGCTCAAGGTCCACGGCCGGCTCCCGGTCAACGTGGTGCTTGTGGCGGAGGGGGAAGAAGAGGTCGGGTCGCCCAACCTGGTGCCTTTCGTGGAGAAGCATCGGGAACGGCTGGCCGCCGACACGGTGATCATTTCCGACTCGGCGATGTTCGCACCGGGGCAGCCCTCGCTCCTCTTTTCACTGCGCGGCCTGGCCTACCTTGAGGTGCATGTCTCGGCGGCGAAGGGCGACCTCCATTCGGGGGCATACGGCGGCGCGGTGCCCAACCCGGCGACAGAGCTGGCGCGGATGATCACCACGCTGCATGACGCCGAAGGCCGCATCACCATTCCGGGCTTCTACGACGATGTGGTCGACTGGCCGGAGGAAACGCGAGAGGCGATCCGGGGGCTCGACTTCAGCGAGGAGGAGTTCCGGGCCGACGTGGATGCGCCCGGACTTCACGGCGAGGTGGGCTACTCCGTCCTGGAGCGGCTCTGGATACGACCGACCTGCGAAGTGAACGGACTCCTCAGTGGCTGGACGGACGAGGGAGCGAAGACCGTGCTGCCGGCGAAAGCGATGGCCAAGATCTCCTTCAGGCTCGTTCCCGATCAGTCGCCCAAGAAGGTGGCCAAAATGGTCGAGGCTCACCTGAAGTCGGTTGCCCCCGACTTCGTCCGAATCGAGGTCAAGGAACTGCACGGGGGGAATCCCTGGAAGGCCGACCCGAGCGGTCCGCTCTTCGATGCCGCTGCGGTGGCTCTTGAGGAGGCGTTCGGAAAAACGCCCGTCATTGTGGGCGAGGGCGGCTCGATCCCGATCGTGGGAGAGTTCGAACGCATCCTGAAGGCGCCCGCGCTGCTGGTCGGATTCGCCCTGCCCGGGTGCAACATGCACGCCCCGAACGAGTGGCTCACCATCGAGAACTACGAAAAAGGGATCGGCGCGTTGTGTCGTCTGTATGGCGAGTTGGGGTCGCGCCTGAGCGGCTGATCAGCTCGGCAGCATCGCCGCCGCTTTCAGCAGCGCCCTGGCCTTGTTCATCGTCTCATCGAACTCGGTCGAGGGCACCGAGTCCGCTACGATCCCCGCCCCCGCCTGCACAAAGGCCCGGCCGCCTGTCACGCACACGGTCCGGATCGTGATCGCGGTATCCATGCGGCGGCCGCCAAAGGAGAAGTGCCCGACCGCTCCGGCGTAGGGACCACGACGCGTAGTCTCGAGTTCGTCGATGATCTCCATGGCCCGAATTTTGGGGGCGCCAGAGAGCGTGCCCGCCGGGAAGCAGGCGCGGAATACATCGATCGCCGTGCGATCCTCGGCCAGTGTGCCTTCGACCTGACTCACGAGATGCATCACGTGTGAGTACTTCTCCACGATCATCAGATCGGGCACATGGACCGAGCCGTACCGCGCAACGCGGCCAACATCGTTGCGACCCAGATCGACCAGCATGCGGTGCTCGGCCAGCTCCTTTTCGTCGGTGCGGAGCTCTTCGGCCAGCTGGCGATCCTCTTCCGGCGTCGCGCCGCGCGGGCGGGTGCCGGCGAGGGGGCGCACGGTAACCACCTCGTCCTCAAGCCGGACCAGGACCTCGGGCGAGCTTCCGACCAGGGTCACATCATCCATCTCCAGGAAGTAGAGATACGGGGATGGGTTCAGCGTGCGCAGGGCACGGTAGAGGTCGAATGGCCGCCCTCGGAGGGTCATGCCCAGACGCTGACTGATGACGACCTGGAAGGCGTCACCGGCCCGGATGTACTCGTGGATGGTCTCCACGTCAGCCTCGAACTTCTCGCGGGTGACGTTCGAGGTGAACTCAGGATCGCCCTCCGGCTCCGGCAGCAGTTCCAGAGGTTGGGGCGCCTCGCCCTCGTGGAGCTCGTGGATCGTCTGGTTCGCCCTGCCCACAGCCGCCTCCCACGCAGCCCGCAGCTCTTCGGACGACATCTCGGGTGTGACCTCGGCGGTGGCGATCGCCATCGCGCGGCCACGCAGATTGTCGATGGCGAGCACACGATCGGTAAACATGAACAGCCCGTCGGGCGTGCCCAGGTCATCCGCCGGTGCATTGGGCAGGTCTTCGATGTGGCGGACCACGTCATATCCGAAGAATCCGACCGCACCACCCCAGAAGCGGGGCAATCCCGGGACTTCAGCCGGCGTCCGTTCCGTCAGCCGGCGGTCCAGATCGTCCAGCGGGTCGTCGCACTCGACTGGTGTCCATCCGGCGTCCGGCGTCCACCACGTGACCTTGCCGCCTTTAAGCCTCCAGGCCGCAGAAGGGCTCGTCCCAAGAAACGAGTAGCGGGCCCACTGGTCGCCACCGACGACCGATTCCAGCAGGAATCCAAAGGGAGGCCGGGCCAGCTTGGCGTACGCCGTGACCGCGGTATCGACGTCAAAGAGGAACTCGCGCCAGACAGGAATCACCCGGGCAGTGCGGGCCAGGGTCTGGAATTCCTCCAGCGTGGGACGTAACTCCATGTCCTCTTCTCATTAAGACTCGAGTGCGCGCGCGGGACTCCCGCGGCGAAGCGGCTCCGGAATGTCCAGATCACCTGAAACAACGTCAACTGCCGTCCTCGCCGTCCTTGCCGTAGATACCGGCGGGACCTTCACCGACCTGGTGCTGTTCAGGGGCGGTCGGGTCCAGACGCTCAAGGTACCCTCGACCCCCGATGATCCTTCTCGGGCGATTCTGGAAGGGGTGGCCCAGCTGCTCGGACCGGACGCTGGCGATTTCGTACTTCTGCACGGATCGACCGTTGCCACCAACTCCCTCCTTGAGCGAAAGGGCGCACGCGTCGCCCTGATCACGAATCGTCATTTTGAGGACGTGCTCGAGATCGGCCGACAGGATCGACCGCAGCTGTACGCCCTGGTTGGCCATCGAGCGCCGCCGCTTGTCGCCAGAGACGACCGCTTCGGGATCAGTGGCCGGGTCGGTCCCGAGGGCGACGTGCGCGAACCGATCGATGCGACTGAGCTGAGCGAACTGCCGGGCCGCCTGGCGGGTGCCGAGTCGATCGCCATCTGTCTGCTGCACAGCTACGCCCATCCGGATCATGAGGAAGCGGTTGCGGCGGCGGTCGAGGGAATGGGTATCCCGGTTTCGGTCTCGTCTCGACTCCTGCCCGAATACCGGGAGTACGAGCGGACTTCGACCACGGTGGTGAACGCTTACGTGGGTCCGGTGATGTCGCGATACCTGGCCCGCCTGGAATCCGAGGCCGGGGCGCAGCGGGTCGCCATCATGGGGTCGAACGGGGGAACACTGGCGGTCGAGCGGGCGATGCGTGAACCGGCGCACACGGTCCTGTCAGGCCCGGCCGGCGGTGTGGTGGGGGCGATGACCTGGGCCGAGCGCGCAGGCGTTCAGAACATCGTGACCTTCGACATGGGAGGGACATCGACCGACGTCTCGCTCTGCCCGGGACGCCCGCTTCACACCCGTGAGTTCGAGATCGATGGCCAGCCGGTCGCGGTGCCGGTGATCGACATCCACACCGTGGGTGCTGGTGGCGGATCGCTCGCCTCCGTCGACCCCGGCGGTGCGCTGAAGGTTGGGCCGGAGAGTGCCGGAGCCGTGCCCGGGCCGATCTGCTATGGACGCGGCGGCACGCGGGTCACCGTGACCGATGCCCACGTCTGGCTGGGACGGATTCCGACCGACGGCTTTCTGGGCGGATCCGGCGATCTGGACCGCGAGGCGATTCGGGGGGCCATGGAGCAGCTGGCCGCCGACCTTGGGACCACGCCGGACCTCGCCGCTCAGGGTGTCCTGGCCGTCGCCGACACCGCCATGGAACGCGCCCTGCGGGTCATCTCCGTTGAGCGGGGCTTCGATCCGGCCGACTTCGCGCTGGTGGCCTTCGGGGGAGCCGGCGCGCTGCATGCCGCATCGCTCACCGAAAGCCTGGGCGCCCGCGAAGCCCTGATCCCGCCAGATCCCGGACTGCTTTCGGCTTGGGGGATCCTGACCGCGCCCCTGTCACGTGATGCATCGCGGACGGTTCTGCTGTCCACCGGAACCGATCGGCACGGCCCGCAGGGTTCGGCGGGGATTCAGGATTCGATCGACAACACCCTTGCGGCACTCGAAGCAGAATCCCGACAGGCCCTCGAAGACGAAGGTGCCAAGACCGCCGATATCACCGTCGAACGCTGGGTGGATGCTCGCTACGGCGGCCAGAGCTTTGAGCTGAGAGTTCCGGCGGCCGACTGGGTCGATACTTTCCACCGTGAACACGAAAGGCGCTACGGATATGCCCGCCCGGAGGCAGCGGTCGAGGCCGTCACACTTCGCGCGATTGCCACGGCGCCCGGGGCACAGATCGAGTCGCCTGAACTCCCCGCTGCAGAGGGCGACCTACCGGAGGCCGTGGGGAGTGTCGTCTTTGGTGGGAAGTCCGTCTCGGCCCGGCGGGTATGGCGCAGGGATCTACGGCCGGGGCACACTGTTGAGGGACCGGCACTGATCCTGGACTACTCCGCGACCACCTGGGTGCCACCGAAGTGGGTCGTGACGGTGGATCCAAGCGGAACGCTTCGTCTTGGGAAGCGATAACAGATCGTGAACCAACGGCTGCCGGACTCCGGGAGCGCCGAAGACTCACCGAGGACAACGATTTGAAGAAGGAAACAGCAGCGCCCGTCGACGCTAAACTGACCCCGCCTTACGGCTGGGCCGCGCTGGTGGGTGGCATCGTCTTCCTGCTTTACGCGATCACTCTGTCGCGCACGACGGCGTTCTGGGACACCAGCGAGTACATCGCCACGGCGAACATTCTGGGGATCCCCCATCCTCCGGGGAACCCGCTCTTCGTGGTGTTGGCGCGGGCCTGGACCGTGCTGCTTGAGCCGACCGGGCTGTCCGTTGCGATTCGGGTGAATCTGTTCAGTGCCTTCATGAGTGCGGGCACGCATGCACTCTGGTTCCTGATTCTGCACCACGTCCTGCGCTACTTCTCCCGCGAGCGCTTCGTTCGACTCGCGGGTGCCGCGGCCTCGGTGCTGATCTCCGCGACCGCCTACACCGTCTGGAACCAGTCGAACGTCAACGAAAAGGTCTACACGGTCTCGCTGCTGACCATCGCCATTCTCAGCTGGCTGATCATTCGCTGGCAGGAACGCCTGGGTAAGGGGGGAGACGACAACATTCTGGTCCTGATGGCCTTTGTTCTGGCCCTCAGCGTCGGGAACCATCTGATGGCGTTCCTGGCCGCTCCGGCGATCGGCGTGTTCATTCTGCTGGTCCATCCCAAAGTGCTGCTCAACTGGAAGCTGTATCCGCCGATCGTGGTGGTCGCACTTCTGGGACTGTCGATCCACCTGTTCCTGCCCATCCGGGCCGAACTGGATCCCATCATCAATGAGGGTGCTCCCCAGTGCGAATCGCTCGGCAGCGCGATCGCCAGTGTGGCCACATACGGCAGGCGTGGCTGTGAGCCCCTCAACGCTTCGATCAATCGCGAGCAGTACAAGGTCGAGGGCGAACCCGGTCCGGGACTGAAGGGCCCGCGCCAGGCTCCCATCGCGTCACAGTACGCCAACTACCTCCAGTATTTCGACTGGCAGTGGGCCCGTTCCGCGGAAGGCAAAGACACGCTCTTTCCACCCCTGCGCGTCCTCTTCACGATGCTGTTTACGGCGCTGGGTGTGTGGGGCGCCATGGAGCACCACGCCCGGGATCGAAAGAGTTTCTGGTACATGGCCACCCTGTTCGGGACGCTCTCCTTCGGGTTGGTCTGGTACCTGAACTTCAAGTACGGCTACTCGATGCCGGACCCCCTGAATGACTACACGCTGCATGAGGTCCGAGAACGAGACTACTTCTTCATCGTCAGCTTCTCGCTCTGGGGGCTTTGGGTCGGCCTTGGGCTGACCTCCATCTGGATGAGCCTGCGCGAGCGCTTCGGCTCGTTGATGAAGGGCGTCCCGGTCATGGCGATTGCGTTCCTCCCCCTCTTCATGAATTGGGGCTGGGCCACGCGGCACTATGACTATGCGGCACGCGACTGGGCCTATAATCTGCTCATGAGCGTAGAGCCCTACGCTGTGCTCTTCACCAACGGCGACAACGACACCTTCCCGCTCTGGTATCTGCAAGAGGTGGAGGGCATTCGGCAGGACGTTCAGGTGATCGTGACGTCGTACCTGAACACGTCATGGTATGCCAAACAGGTTCGTGACCTGACCGAGCCCTGCCCTGCCGGAGTCCGGGCGGAGGACACGCCCACCCGCATCACCTGTCAGCGCGTGTACCGGACGGACAATACCGGCGGCGCGTACACGCATGATCCCGCAACGGTCTCAGGCGATCAGATCGCGATTCTGATGGACTCTCCCGTCCGCACTCCGGTTCGAGGGACGCTCCAACTGGATGACGCAATCATCGATCAGGTGGCCGGTGCCTACGTCGAGATCCGTGAAGCGCGCTCAATCCCGCTCGGGCCGCTGACCGTGACCATCAATGGCGGCAGCTACCTGTCTGCGTGGCAGCAGTTCGCCTTCTCGATCATCGCGAACTCGATCGAAGATCGTCCCATCTATTTCTCGAGCGGCGGAAGCGCGTCGGGGTCCCTGGGCCTCGGTGACTACATCGTGCGAGAGGGACTCGCGTACCGGCTCCTTCCTACCCAGCCGGACTCCACTTCGGGCGTGGTCCGGATGCCGCCTGATTCGCCTTACACTCAGGTGACAGGCCGCTGGGTGGATGAGGAGCGGACACGGGTGCTCATGGACGAGGTGTTCATGCACCGCGGCGAGATTCCTGATTGGGATCACTGGCCTGACCGTGCAGCAATCGGCATCCCGAACTACTACTCGTGGAGCTATTTCGCCCTGGCACAGGCCGCCCTCCTGCGGAACGATGACGCGGCTGCCACAGCGTATCAGGTGCTGGCCGAACGCTGGGGTCTGCTGGGCACATAGTGTGGTGTGGCAGAAGCCCCGTGTCCGTACCGAGAGTGTCGCTGGGCGGCTCCAGGTAGGCGCGACGCCGAGTCATAGCAGCGCTATGGCGAGAAGGAGCAACGACGCTGGAGCAGATGCAGCGTCGCACGAATAAAACGGGACTTCTGCCACACTACACTGGTGTGGCACCGCCACCTTACGGCCATTCGATGGTATCACAGTGGAGAGGGCCGAAACTTCAGAACGGATGGGGATCATGACAGATAGCGACAAGGTCGAGTGGGTCGTCCTCGAAACGTTCGCCGCTCGCTACCTGGCCGAAATCCAGATCCAGACGCTGGAGGCCGAAGGGATTCCCGTTCTGATCAAGGGCGAGGAAGCGGGGATCTGGGGCGGTGGCTACGCTGGCCCGACATCTCAGGGCATCCAGCTGTTGGTCCCCACGATTGCGCTGCAAGTTGCGCGTGAGCTTCTGGAGCTCGACGAAGAAGAATAGTGTGGCAGGGCCGGATGCATCGGCGTTCGAATGGCCGCACCCCACTTCTTCAACAGCCTTCCAGTGTGGTGTGGCAAAAGTCCCGTGTCCGCACCGAGAGTGTCGCAGCGCGGCTCCAGGTAGGCGCGACGCCGAGTCATAGCAGCGCTATGGCGAGAAGGAGCAACGACGCTGGAGCAGATGCTGCGACGCACGAATACAACGGGACTTTGCCACACTACACTAGGTCAGGACTCCATCAGGCTGAGCGCTCGGGCGGCGACCGCCAGGTCTTGAGCCGCGCTTCCTACCGATTTGAAGACGGTGATTTGGTCGAGTGCGGCGGCGGCGGCGAGTGCCGCGGGTCCATCCTGCGTCGCGACTACGGACGGACTGCCGGACCCACCGCTTCGCCCTCCGTGACGACCGAGGACCACTTCACCGAGTTCGGCCACAATGTGAGTCGCGTCAATCCGTCCCTCGCTGATCGGGATGATCAGATCGCCGGCTTCCTCAAGTGTGGCGGCGCGTTGATCCACGAAGACGGTAGCCCGGGCGATCAGCTCGGTGGGGAGTTCGCGCATGGACGCCGTATAGGCTCCAACCGCGTTGATGTGTGTGCCTGGAGACACGCGCTCGGGAAGCACCGGCGTCGAGCTGTTCGTCGCCGTGACCACCACATCCGCGCCATCAACCAGAGCGGTGGAATCGTCGCACACGACCCAGCGTGCGGCGGCTGCGCGTTCCGCCCATAGTGGCGCGTGGGGCGATTCGGGGATCAGTGCTCCGGTGGCGAAGTCCTGTAGCAACTTCCTGGCCGAGGCCTCGGAGCGAGAATGAACCCGGATCTCGCGAATGGCGCGGACTTCCAGAACCGCCTGAATCTGCGTGCGTGCCTGGACCCCGGCCCCAACCACGGCGAGCACCTCCGACTCGGGCCGCGACAGTAGCTCGGTCGCCAATCCGGAGGCAGCCCCGGTCCTGAGCGCCGTCAGCCAGGTGCCATCCAGCAGCGCGCGCGGCCGTCCCGTTTCCGAGCCGCTCATCAGAATCACGGCGTGGATCTGCGGCAGCCCACGGGCGGCATTGCCTGGAGTGACCGTCACCACCTTGGTACCAAGGGCACGCTCATTGGGAAGCCATCCGGGCATGAAGAGCGCGAGCGTATCCCCGCCCTCCACTCCGGTCCGCACAGGAACGTCAGCGTCGCCACTCGACAGTTGGGCAAAGGCCGAACGCATGGCGTCGATCGCTTGGCGCATGCTCAGGGCGCGACTCAGCGTCAGCTGGTCATAGCAGGGGAGTTGCATCAGGGGTCTCGGCAGATCACACTCGCGAGCTCAATCGGAATCACGACACCAACCTTGTCATGCCCAACCCCTCCCGTCACGCGCTGGTCGTCGGTAGCGGCGTCTTCGGACTCGCCGCAGCGATTGCACTGCGTCATAGAGGCTGGTCCGTATCCGTGATTGATCGCGGCAGCGCACCGCACGTCCGGGCCTCATCGACAGACCTCTCGAAAGTGATCCGCATGGACTACGGACACGACGATTTCTACACCGACCTGGCCGCCCGAGCCATGGCCGGTTGGGCCGAATGGAACGAACGCTTCGATCGGCCTCTCTTCCACCGGGACGGCTTCCTTCTGCTGAGCCGGTCACCGATGGCACCCGGCGGGTTCGAGCACGACTCAATGACCGCATTGGAAGCTCGCGGTGAACCGGTGGAGCGCCTGGTCGGCGACGAGATCCACCGGAGGTTTCCCGCCTGGGCTTCTGGAGTGCATGTCGATGGCTACCTGAGCCTCAACGCCGGATGGGCTGAAAGCGGCGAGGCCGTGAGGGTAATGAGCGAGTGGGCGACCGGGTTGGGGGTGCGCAGGGTCGACGACACCGCTCTCGAAATCGGGGAGTCGGAGTCGGGTCCCGTCGTTCGATGCCTGGGTGGGCAGCTGGATGCCGATCTGGTCGTGGTTGCGGTCGGCGCGTGGACGCCTCGGCTGCTTCCTGAGCTGGCCGCTGATCTGACGCCCCGGGCGATGCCAGTAGTCCACATCCTTCCCCAGCACCCGTCCGATTTCATGCCTGAGCGCTTCCCGGTCTGGGGCGCGGACATCTCCAGAACCGGTTGGTATGGGTTCCCGGCCGGGCCGGATGGTTCGATCAAGATCGGACATCATGGAAATGGCTGGGCCGACGATCCCGACACAGCCGAGCGACTCCCGGAAGGCCATGAACAGCGCCTGCGCGCCTTCCTGAGCGAGTCGCTTCCCGGACTTGCCGACGGAAGGATCGTCTACGAGCGCGCCTGCTTCTACTGCGATGCTCGGGATGGCGCCTTCTGGATCGATCAGGTGCCGGGACGCCCCGGTGTTGTGGTCGCGACCGGGGGAAGCGGTCATGGTTTCAAGTTCGGCCCGGTCCTGGGTGGGCTGATCGCCGACGCTGCGGAGGGAATCCCCAATCAGGAACTCAGCCGCTTCCGCTGGCGGCCCGGCGCCGAACCCGCACATGAGCACGCTCGCGCCAGATTGGACCACTGAGGCGCGACCGCACAGTTTCACGTCTCACATCGCTGACCACTCTGAGGACTCCATGCGCTACATCCAGACCGACGGTGCCCCCACTCCCGCAGGCCACTACAGCCAGGCCGTAGTTCATGCCGGCCTCGTCTACGTCTCGGGCCAGCTCCCGATCGACCCGTCCAATCCGGATGCCGAGACTGGGTCCACCGAGAGCCAGGCGCGTCAGACTCTCAAGAATGTGGCCGGGGTGCTTGAGGCCTCGGGATCATCGCTGAGTCACATCCTTCAGCTGATGATCTTCGTGTCCGATGGTGGGGACTGGGCCACGGTGAATCGGGTTGTCGCCGAGATGCTCGGTGACCACAAGCCGTCTCGGGCCATCGTGCCCGTCGCGCCCCTGAAGCGCGGCTTCGCGCTGGAGATTACGGCGATCGCGGCCCTGGCCGAACCTGCGGAAGACGCCGGCTAGAACTTTTTGGTCAGTCGGCGGCGCGTGGCGCAGTCAGCCGAATCGTGCCAAGCCCTGCCGGGACCCGTCTGAAGAACGACGGGCCGGCGACGGCGTCGCGCCGGAGTTCCAGGATGGCGTCGCACGCCTCCGGACAGACGTCCACGATCTCACCCCGAGTGATCAGAATCACCTGTTCAAAAATGGGCCCGATCATCGACCTCAGCAGTTCGACGGTCCGCACGCTTACCGCCTCCTCCATTCGATCGAAGGGGTCGGCCAGTACCAACGGAGGTGCGACTGAACCGATCCGCTGGGCCACGGCGTGTGCGAAGGCTATCCGTGCGGCGATCATGGCGGCGGCACCGTCTTCTTCGGCTGGCGGATGCAACGGGCCCTCGACACCACCAAGCTCAAGCTGACCCGACTCGGACCATCCAACAGACAGAATCCTCCCCGCCGTGATCCGTCCCAGGATCCGACCGATCCGATCGAGGAGTCGCCCCCGGGCCTCGCGACGAAGCTGACGGCCGGCGTCGGCCAGTGTCTTGTCTACCTGAGCCCAGGTTTCCGGGGGCACGTTCGCGGCTTCCTGTGACCCGGCCGGACGGGGACTCGTCAGGACCTTCTCGGTCCCTGCCAGTTCGGCGAGACGCTCACGCATCTCCTCGAGCTCGCGTTCCCGCGTCCGAGTCACCTCCACCTTTTCGGCCAGATTCTCGGTAGCGGCATGCAGCCGAAGTGCCTTGCCCTGAAGTTCCTGCAGGCGCTCAGGAATCAGTTCCAGCTGTTCACGCCGACGGCGCCACCAACTCCCGTCCTGCACCACGTCCTCGTACTCGTCGCGCAGGAAGTCTCGGACGGTGTCGAAGTGGTCCGCGAGTGGCCGCTGGCAGGTCGGACAGGTGGCGGACTCACCTTTGTCGTTTACCTCGCCAAGTCGCCGTTTCAGCTCGCGCGCGCGGTCCCGGTAGGTCTGCAGATGCGTTTCGGCATCCTGGCGTTCCCGAAGCCACTCCATGTTGGCGACTTCAAGATCACCGGTGACCTCGGCATCGTCTTCGCGCAGTCCGCGCAGTTCGGATTCCAGCGCTTCGAGCTCCTCAGGCGCTGACTCCAACTCGCGAATGCGCGCCAGGATCGCCTCGGGTTCCGGACCCGGTCGCGTGGGACTCCCGTCCACTCCTCGAAGCCGGGCGAGTCGCGCCCGGGCGGCTTCGATTTTGTCCAACCCGTCCAGGAGCGCAAGCGTGCGGGCGGCTGCGCCGACCACCGACTCGGGGCGATCCGCATCTCCACCATTCTCCAGGATCGCCTGCAGATCTTCGGGTAGCCGAGTCAGGACCGGATCGGCGACGACCGGTGCCGTCACCCGCCTGGTCCCATCCATCCGACCCGCCACCAGATGATGAGCCAGCCGGCGTACACGGCCATCGCCACCCACCACCGCGACCAGGCCCGTGGGCAGATCGATCGACACAACACCCAGCCCGGGTACCGATCCGTGCCCCACCGAGACGATCCTCATCCAGCCCCATCTCCCGGTCCAGCCAGGAAGACTCGATCCAGGAGGCGGGCGGCGCGGGCATCGGTTGCAGGGATTCCCGCGTAGACTCGCTCGCGCAGAGGTATCTCTGACGCAGTCGGGGCGCGAGGGTCCTCCTCAAGTTCAACCGAAAGGTGCAGGGCCCGATCCACCAGCCCGGCCAGAAAGCCCGCTGGCAGGGTGGCCAGGTCGGCGGGGCGAGGGCCTCTCAGGCGAATCCGGACGATCTTCTGATCGATACCGCCCGGAATCTCACGCGTGAGTTCCTCAATCCGCTTCTGCAGCGCCGCAGGGTCGTCCGGCGGCACCCGCGTGGGAGCAAACGCCACAATCGCCCGGCCCGGTACAGGATGAAAGTCGACCGTTCCAGCCGACAGATCCGCTACCACGAACCCCTTCTCCTCGGCGGCCTCGTCCCAGGGTGAGGGACCTACCCGCTCAAGCGCACCCGCGTAGACGACCCGCTCTGACACGCGCCGGAAGGTGTGATGTCCACCCAACGCCACGTAGTCCCAGCGGCCCTCCTCAATCGGAACGCCTCCGCCCGGACCCCGCATGGCAAGACCGTGCGCGACCACGATATTCCATCTCTGGCGAGGATCGGGCTCCGGAGCCGGAAGCGGCTCGGTCAAGGCGCTGCGGTACGGCAGCAGCACGACCTGGGTGGAATGCTTCGAAAGCACCACTGTACGGGCCGTTCCCGTTGCCGCATCTACGTTGGGGAAGGCGTCCAGGGCAGCCAGTGCCCCCGCATCCTCAAAACGCCGGGGTGTGTCACGGGCCCCGGCCACCATGAGGACACGGGTGTCTGGAAGCGTCGAGTGCAGCGCCTCCAACCCTCGGGTCAGCGCCACGAGCGCACCGGGCGGCGGGTCGGGGCGGTCAAAGACATCCCCCGAGACGACCACAAGATCGGGAGCGATTTCGACCAGCGTCTCCATGGCGCGAGAGAACGCAATCGCAAGATCTCGCTCTCGCACATTCTGCCCGCGATCGGTTCGATCAAAGGCTCTGTGCCCAAGATGCAGGTCGGACAGGTGCGCGATGATCACGGGCGGGGCGCCTCGGGATCCGGGGTCGCGGGGATGGGATCGGCGGCAGTCGGATCGCTGTTCGGTCGCGCTTCGTCCTCTGCTTCGGTCGGTGCCAACTGCGGAGACTTAACGAGCGGGCCAGTGTCGGGCTCAAGCCCCGGCTCCGGCGCCGGATCAGCCGGTGCCAGATCAGCCGGGGTCATCACCAGTTCATTCTCGTCGGCGGCCGACGGCGTCACAGGTATGAGCGGTTGTTCCGCCTGAGCGAGTCCCGCCTGAGCAAGTTCTGCCTCACGACGGCGAGCTTCCTTGACGGCCCGGATGGCCTCGCGGGTTTCATAGGCCACCTGCCCGGCGGTGATGAAGGCCGCAACCGCCAGGCAGAAGACGGCAAAGAGGTAGACACCGAAGGGCTGCAGCCGAACCAGAAGCACCGTGCCCGTGAGCCCGACTCCCAGAGCGGCGCCCGCCACGGCCGGGACCCCGGCGGACTGCCCACGCGCGACGGGAAGCCCCGAGATCACCAGACCACACCCGTACATCGGCAGGGCGGCCAGGGCGGCCAAGCTGTATCCGCGAGTCGTCCCGGACGCCATCAGATCCACCTCAAAACTCCAGGCGACCGCGGCGAATCCAGCGATCAGGACCGTGCCCACCGCAAAGAACCAACGCCAGCGGCCGCCACGCGCGCCTTCTTCGGGTCGGGCAGCGAGTCCCGTCGCGAGCGCAGCCAGCTCCACCCCGGCGACAAGGGTCAGGGCGCTCAGGAATCCTGGGAATTCATACAACAGGAGCCCGAACGCCATCTCCGCGACCACCGCAGCGGCAACACCCGTCAGAAAGAGCGGGGCGAGGCTGGACCCCTTGCTGTTCATGTCGTTCCCTTGCGGTAGACGCCGCCCTGAAAGACCAGGGCGTCCCCCCCTCGCAGGTCACACTCCGCGACCTGACCCAGGATGATGGTGTGGTCTCCCGCGGAATGGGTTTCCATGACGGTGCAGTCCAGATACGCCAATGCATCGTCCAACACCGGAGCGCCCGTCTGTCGGGGACTCCATTTCAGACCCTCAAAGCGACGTGTACGATCCATTCGCCAGAACCGGTCCGCGATCTCGTGGCTGTCGGAATCGAGGATATTCACCGCGAAGCGTCGGGCTTCCAGGATGCAATCGTGCGAGTGTGAGCCCTGAGCCACGCAAATGAGGACAATCGGCGGGTCCAGCGAAACCGAAGTAAAGGAGTTTGCCGTGAGCCCGCAGGGCGCTCCGTCCGATTCAACCGACGTCACTACCGTCACGCCGGTGGCAAACTGGCCAGCGACGTTGCGGAAGATGTCTGGAGTCGGTGCGGGCATCTGCTTGTGTCGGATCAGGGAATGCGGCCCGGCTACTTCACCCGGCGGCGATAACAATATCTTTGCGGGGCCACGACCGTCTCGGTAGTTTCCACCCGGTTCACCGTCCCCGGATCCGACCCCGTCGGAGGCCCCTGGGCGCGGAACGAGAACAGGCAGAAATCGTGGTAAGACAAGCGCTTCGCGGCCTTCTGGCGTTGGTGATTCTACTCGTGCCGTCGGGATGCGACAACGTGGCGTGGGGCGGCGTAGATGTTAATCTGCGGCCACCCCCACCCGTCGTTGCGGCAGCGGCCCAGGACTCGACTGGTGCCGATCTGGATATGGCCGCCCCCGAGATGCCGCCCCTTCCGGTGGGTCCGGTGCTCTTCATGGGAAGTCGCTCGGGTTCGCGGGTATCGTTGCGCCCCATCGCCGAGATCTCGGGAGATTCACTGATTCCCTTCGTTTCCGAAGATGTCGCGCCTGGCTACGCCGAGTACTACGCGCGCTCCAGGATGGGCAAAGGGACCGCCTTCACACTGTTCGCCAAAGGGACCCGAGTGGGCACGGTCAGGGCCGACACGCTCTTCTTTGAAGCCGGGTTCTGCTCGGCCAGCCCCGTACTCGAAGGCACCGCGGAGCTGATCGCGGGCGCGGGCAGTGCAGCTCGCTTTATCGCCCTGCCAGAGGACGCGACACGGGCCGTCGGATACGGCCAGTACCGGAATCCCGACCACACGTACGAACAGCGCGTCGCCAGCATCAACCTGGCTACGGCTGTGATCGCAAGGGCCGGCGCCGTCTGGCCCGAGTCGGTCCTTGAGACCCGCGTGGACATCCAGGGCGTGCCCCTCGATGGCGACACCGATGGTGCGGTTGCGGCCACTTTCCTCTACCGCGATGCCCTTTCTGTGGGACCGGCAACAGCCACGAGCGCCTACTCGATCTTCGTTCTGGGTCAGGGTGGGCCGGTCGACTATACCAGCGCGTTTACCTGGTACCGCCGCGCCTCCGTCGAAGGAAAAGGCGCTCCGCGGCTCTGGGAGCAGGCGGACTGGGACGGTGACGGGGAAGCGGAGATCCTGTTGCAGGTTTTCGGAGAGGATGCCCGTTGGGCCGCCGCACTGGACCGTCGCAACGGCACATGGACGCCGATCTTCGAGGAGCACTGCGGGACCGGCGCCGGAAACCCCTGAGGTGCGGGTATTTTTAGCACGGGGGATATTCACTCTCCTCCTCATCGGCGCCGCTTGTAGCCCTGACGCGGGCCCGGCAAACCGGACCGCCTCGTCGAGCATGTCCCAACCGGTGCGCCTCGTTGACGCATCTGGCGACTCGCTGATTCTTCCGGCACCTCCGGCTCGAATCATCGCGCTGGTCCCCTCGGTCAATCAGATCATCGTCGACCTGGGCGCCGAATCGCTTCTGGTGGGACGGACCGACTACGACTCGATTTCGGCGTTGGCCCACCTGCCCTCCGTCGGGGGTGGAATCGGGGCCAATCTCGAAACGCTCGCCGCCCTTTCGCCCGATCTGGTCATCGGCTTCCATGGCGCCTCCGATGCGCGCACCCGCGATCGTCTTGAGGCTCTGGGCATCCCTCATCTGGGGGTGCGGCCGGATGGAATCGCCGATGTCCGGCAGATCATTGGCCAGATCGGGCTGATCACCGGCCGAACCGCTGAGGCCGCCGAGATGGTCGCGACCATGGACGCCGAACTGGATCGCGTCCGACGGGCGGTTTCCTCCATGCCCCAGGTCCGGGCAGCCTATCTCCTGGGAGGAAGCCCTCCTCTGGCAGCAGGTCCCGGAACCTTCCTTGATGAGCTACTCCAGATCGCGGGAGCTTCAAACGCCTTCGCCGATCTGACGGAACTCTACCCTCCGGTTTCGCCCGAGACCGTTCTGGCCCGGTCGATCGATGTTCTTCTGCTGACAGAAGGGGCGGAGGTGGACTCCAGGTTGATGCAGGAACGACGGATCGTGCGAATCCCCTCATGGGTGCAGGTGCCTGGCCCGCGGCTGGCAGAAGCCGCCTGGCTCGTCGCCCGCGGAATCCACCCGGAGCTCAATGCATCGACCTCGGGTGACTCGTTGCCCGGTGGGAACCCATGACCAACCAACGCAACCTACGGATCACGCTGTTGGCCCTGGCCCCGATTCTCGCTGGCCTCCTTGGGCTCTTCGTGGGTAGCGAATCCTATTCTCCGGCCGAGGTCATTTCGGCTCTCTTTGGAGGTGAAGATTCGACGGCGCGTAGCATCGTTCTTCAGCTCCGGGCACCGAGAATCCTGCTGGGCATACTGATCGGCGGGGGGCTCTCAATGTCGGGCGCCGTGTTCCAGGCCCTGCTGCGCAACCCGCTGGCCGAGCCCTACATCCTCGGCGTTTCTGGAGGAGCCGCGGTCGGTGCGGTCACCGTGCTCGCCCTGGGCCTCACTGTTCTGGGTTCGTGGCTCCTGCCCCTGGCCGCATTCGCCGGAGCGCTCTTGGCCATCTTTCTGGTCTTCCAAGTCGCAACGGCCTCCGGCCAGGCACTGGATGTGCGCGTTCTGTTGTTGGCTGGCGTGGTCGTTGGAGCGTTCTTCTCGGCGGTCATCGCCTTTCTGCTGTCGGTGTCTGACGCTGAAACCATCCGGAGCGCTGTACTGTGGATGATGGGCTCGCTCGCCGGAGCGGGATGGACGGACGTCGCGGTGGCCGCCGTGTACACCCTGCCCTGCACCCTCCTCCTGATCGGCTTGTCGCGCGCATTCAATGCCATCTCTGTTGGCGAGGAGACAGCCCTCTACCTGGGGTTCGAAGTCGAGCGCGTGAAGAAGGTCGCCTTTGCGGTCGCCTCGCTCATCACCGCAGCAGGTGTGGCGGTGGCCGGCATCATCGGTTTTGTCGGGCTCGTCATCCCGCACGCGTTACGTCTCGTCGTGGGCTCGGATCACCGGGTCCTGCTCCCGCTTTCGTTCCTGACCGGAGCGGCTTTTCTGACTCTCGCGGACGCCGTCGCCCGTGTCGTCCTCGCGCCAGTTGAGATCCCGATCGGAGTCGTCACTGCCTTCGTCGGCGTGCCGGTCTTCCTGGTCCTTTTGCGTCGCAAGGCCCTGGGATGATGCTTCTGGCGGAGGGTCTGACGGTTCGATATCGACGTGCTCCCGCCCCGGCGATCTACCGCGTGGACGTGTCTCTAGCGGCTGGCAGTCTTCACGCGATTCTCGGGCCCAACGGGTCGGGCAAGTCGACGCTCATGCGGGCTTCGGCAGGGATACTTCCGCCTGAGGAGGGCGGGGTCATCGTGGACGGTCGTCCGCTTTCGGAATGGCCACGTAAGGAATTGGCCCGTTCGGTGGCCGCCGTCACTCAGTCCGAGGCGATCCCCTTCCCGCTCACCGCGCGGGAGCTCGTTGCGATGGGGCGATATCCTCATCTGGGATCCCTTCTGTCCCAGCGCGCCGAAGATGATCAGATCGTGCTGGACGCACTGGGTCGGTGTGACGTCGACCACCTGGCCGACCGACTCGTGCAGACCCTTTCGGGCGGCGAACTCCAACGTGTTCGGATCGCCCGGGCACTGGCTCAGGAGCCAAGAATCCTGCTCCTCGACGAGCCCACGGCCTCTCTCGATGTTGGACACGAGATGGCGATTCTTGAGCTACTTCGCGCGGCCGCCGATTCGGGCCTCGCAGTGCTCTGGGTCACCCATCACCTCGATGTGGCCGGTCGGTTTGCCGATGAGATGACGCTCATGAACTGTGGCCGCGTCGTTGCCAACGGATCACCGGTTGAGGTCCTGACGGCCGAGACTCTGAATCAGGTCTATCAATGGCCAGTTCGGGTCGAGATCGATGCAGGAGATGGAGCGCCGCGGGTCACGCCGCTGAGGCGTGGTTAGCCGAGGTTCGCTAGCCGGCCAGTGATTTCGCTCTGGCCTGGTGAGCTAGGACTTGGCGGGCTCGTCTGCGATGTTCCTTCGCCTGAAGGTCGACGCCCAGCCCCTCCCTCCTACTGGTTCGGTGGCACACTCCGAAACCGTGAGCGCTCATGTCGGACGATCGTAGATATCATGACGATGAAATCGCGAAGATCCTCGATCTCGCCGTCACTAACGAGGAGAGTCAGCGCGCCATGACCTCCACCGACTTGGGGTTAACCCTCGCCGAGTTGCAGGCGGTTGGGCTTGAAGTGGGTGTCGACCCAAGCCGAATCGCGGCCGCAGCCCAGACGCTCGACACCAAACAGAGTCTGGTCCCGCGCCGAACGTCCCTCGGGATGCCCGTTTCGGTAAGCCGGGTAATTGATCTCCCGCGAGAGGTGTCCGACCGTGAGTGGGACCTGCTTGTATCGGAGTTTCGGCAGACGTTTGCGGCGCAGGGCCAACTGGCGGCTCGGGACGGCAGCCGAGTCTGGAAGAATGGCAACTTGAGGGCGTCGCTCGAACCGACGCCGACGGGCCACCGATTGCGCCTCGAAACCACGAAAGGTGGTGCCGAAAACATCAACGGGCTGGGCGTTGGGATTTTCTCGATCGGCATCGTAGCCCTGGCAACGATCGCAAACTCCGGATCGTCCCCGCTGGCGATGGAGCTTGTAATGCTCTGGTCGTTCGCGGCGGGAATAGTCATGCTGGGCTCGAACGCCCTTCGGCTACCGGGTTGGGCGCGGGCGCGCGAGGAGCAGATGGAGTACATCGACATGCGTGTCCGGCGGCTGATTACGGCAGAGTCACCTGACGGTGAGGGCTAGCACTAGAAGGCTGGTGAAGAAGTGGGGTGCGGCCGCGCGAAGGGGTCTTCGGTGTGTACAGGGCAGGAACGACGACGAGTCGTAGCGAAAGCTACGGGGAGGAGGAGAGACGCAGCATGAATCACCGAACCCCCCCTCGCCCTTTGGGTTACGGGCGGCATGGGGCCATCTTCGTCGTTGGACCGCCTCAACGTAGCTGACGGCTATGCCTTCGGCGATCCGCCTCCAATCTGGCCCCATGGCGCTCGTAACGCGGCTCGCCCCACTTCTTCAACAGGCTTCTGGTGCTGGCCGCTGGCTGCGAGAGCTCACTGGGGCGTTCGCAGCGGTTAGGGCCACTGGGCCCAACACACCAAGACCACCCATGGCACGGGCATAGAGCCAGAGGCCGAGAGCCACGAAGAAGATCACAAGGACGAAGCCAGAACTCGTCCCTGCTGTCCCATAAATCCCGCTGTCCGAGAGAAAGTCATGGATCCCGGTAACCATCATGGTCAGGAGCGAGACCAGAAGGACCGGAACAGCCAGCCTCTTCCTCAACAACAAGAGAAGGGCTCCGATCAGGCCGCCCCAAACGGCGAGTGTCCAGCACGCCACAAGCCACGTCGGCAGACTGAAGAGAATCTCAAGTTGCTCGGGTGTTAGCCGGCCCAAATAGGAC
>JBDNHE010000217.1:0-40446 GCA_041688945.1 Gemmatimonadota bacterium
TAGAAGCCTGTTGAAGAAGTGGGGTGCGGCCGCGCGAAGGGGTCTTCGGTGTGTTCAGGGCAGGAACGACGACGAGTCGTAGCGAAAGCTACGTTGAGGAGGAGAGACGCAGCATGGACCACCGAACCCCCCTTCGCCCTTTGGACCACCGCTCACGCGGTGGTGCCCACAGCGGCATGGGGCCATCTTTTTCGTTTGACCGCCTCGACGTAGCTGTTGGCTATGCCTTCGGCGATCCGCCTCGAATCGGGCCCCATGGCGCTCGTAACGCGGCTCGCCCCACTTCTTCAACAGGCTTCTAGAAGGAGCTCGTTCCTTCATCTGCCGTGTGTGATGAGTTGATTCAATCAATGCCGCCACACCGGGAAGTGCCGTCCGGCAGTCTTGACGCCTACTTCATCTCCCCCGCCAACCTCTCCCAGTGCCGATCCCCAATCGCCGTCCGCCGGTACTCTCCCCCGATCTTCATCGCCATCTTCAGCTTCATTGGGTGCTCAACTTCCGGGTACGGCAGCATCGAGATCATGTCGTAGAACGGTGCCAGTCTTATCTGGCCTTCGGGCTCGATCAGGAGGGACAGGTTCTTTGCGTGCCCATCGGTTGAGGCCACCTCGACGCTGAATCGCAGCCAGCGCTGCAACGCGTCCAGGTCGGCGCCCGGGCGCACTGAGACATCTCGCAGTACGCTGGCGATCTGAGCCGGCGAGGGGCCGCCCTCGTTCTGGTACTTTCGGGAAGGCGGCACCGAGAGTGTCTGGCAGAGGTCCTCCTGGTGAATGCGGACGATTCTTCCCTGGTCATCGACCTGTCGGTCATACCGCTCGATCACCAGGGCGGACTTGTCCTTCCAGTGTCCGATCTTGGTGTTGACCACGTCGAGTCCGGCGTCGCGGGCGGCCTCAAGGGTCTCGTGCTCGTTCTCAAGGATTCCGGGCAGGCCCGGGATGGCCGGTTTGATGATGTGCGTCGTCGGGATTCGGCCGGCCGGGATCCCCCATCGGTCTCCCTCCTTGAGCACGGCGAATTTGGACTGCGCTCCGGCCAGACTGAAGTACCCGCGATTCGCTGACTGGCCCAACCAGGCAGTCCGATCGGCCTCCAACTCCGTGATTCGGGCCGCCATCTCGTCCTCAGAGAGCCATGTGATGTGATCACGACTACCAGTTCGGGCTCCATCAAAGCGCTCCTCCGTGACGAATCGACACGCGCCGGGACAGTCTTCCCCCACATGGGCCAGAAGACCAAAAGGGTTGTTGTGGGAGACTCCGAACTTGAGGCCCCAACGCCGCCGCACCTCCGGGTCATCCGGCAGAAGCCCTTCAAGGAACGGACGCACGCGGCCGGATTCGAAGCTCCGTCCGGCCAGGGGCATACTGGTCGAGAGCGGGTAGGCCAGCGGATGATCGAGCCAGGCGCGGTCGTAGATGAGCCGGGGCTCGCCCTTCTCCTGCTCCAGGCGGCCGGCGTAGCTGTCGCCGAGAAGTAGGTGCAGGATGTCAGGCATGGGCGGACTCACTGGTTGCAGTGCCAATGGGTCGCACATCGATCTTGAGCCCCAAAACTCGCAGGAGGCGTAGCACACGTCCGATTTCGGCCGTTGCCTTGCCGCCTTCTACCGCAATGATCCATTGGCGGGAGACGTCGGCGCGGGTCGCCAGATCGGCTTGACTCAATGCCAGCGCCTGGCGGCGATGGCGTATGATGAGTGCCAGATTGCGCTGGTTCGAAATGATCATTACGCGGGCTTGTCCGGGCGATGTCAGCGTACGTGTACATGGGGTGATATGTCAACGTACGCGTACATACGGATAAGTGTCAACGTACGACGACATACGTCGATGTGTAAACGTACGGTGACACGTGCCTTAGGTGGACTCTGACCCCAGCCTCGGAAAAATGGCCGGTACCCGCTTCTGGTATTCCCGATACTCGCTGCCAAAGCGCTCCACCAGCTCCTTCTCTTCGAAGTGAATGATGCCGAGCAGCGCGGGGATCGTGAGGACGCCGATCAGGTAGCTGGCTCCGTGGTTGGCCATCAGGCACCATCCCCAGACGCCAATCGCAACCGAGGCGTAGCGCGGGTGGCGGACCCGAGCGTACATGCCGTCCTGCAGCAGGACCGGTGCACCCGGTGGAGGCGCAGCGGCTTGGGCACTGTCGGACTCATTCGTATCTGCCGGGTCGGCGTCGGCCACGTAGGCGTCGATCGTCGTTGGAATTTTTGGGATCTCAGTCGACTCCCAACGCAGTTCGGGCACTCCCGCCAGCGTGGGAAAGTCCAGGTGGACCCGGATTTTTCGTTCCATCCACCAGGACACCACATAGAGTCCGAATCCGGCCAGAAACACGGGCCAGTTCTCACCCAGATCCGTGCCGGCCACCGGGTTCCAGCGAATCAGGGCGCCCATCGCCATCAGGCACACGGGGGCGACAACCATGTAGGTCGGGCCCGGGCCTCCCACCTTCCGCCAGTACCCGACGAAGGGATGGATCAGGTACCAGTAGAGAAGAGCGGGCGGGAAGGCCGCCCAGATCACTACGGCCAGAATGTATCGGACGGAATCCACGGCTCAGTCCGCTCCTTGGTGAGTCGAAGGGCCAACAGGCTGCAGGGCCCGGCGATCATCGCCGCGCGCTCAGGGCGAGGCAATCCCGGACGCCGGCCCAGCTTGCGAGGCGCCGGAACCGGTCGGACTATTCGACTGTCCATTCACGAAAGTGTTTACAGGAGTTCCCGTGCGCCTGCTCAAGATGCCTGTTTCTACCGATTTGCGATCCTTCGAGCGTTCCGTCGTTGGTCGTCGGTTCGCCCGACTCGGAATGCTTGTGGCCCTGGCTGGATTCGGGATGCCCCCGGCCCCAGCGGCAGCACAGGTGGTCGGCCCACAGTCCGGCTCGCTGGTGGTCGTAGGGGGCGCGCTCACCGATCCCGATATCGTTCAGCGCTTCATCGCTTTGGCCGGGGGACCGGATGCTCCAATCGTCGTGGTCCCAACTGCGGGAGGCGGGGAGTACGACGAGTACTGCTCGTGCCTGAATCAGCTGCGGGAGAACGGGGCGAAAAACCTGACCGTTCTGCATACCAACGACCGGGCCCTCGCCAACACCGAGGCCTTTGTGGAGCCCCTGATCGCCGCCCGAGGCGTGTGGTTCATCGGCGGCCGGCAGTGGCGGCTGGTCGACTCGTACATGAACACCCGAACCGAGCGGGCGTTCAGGAATGTTCTGGACCGCGGCGGCGTGATCGGAGGGTCATCCGCGGGCGCTTCCATTCAGGGGGAATTGCTGATTCGAGGCGACACCCGGACCAGCGAGATCATGCTGGGTGATCATCTGGAAGGCTTCGGCTACATGCGAAACACGGGAATCGATCAACATCTCCTGGCCCGCAATCGCCAGTTCGACATGCTCGCCGTCATGGAGGCTCACCCCGACCTGCTGGGCATCGGCCTGGATGAGAACACTGCCATTGTGGTCCAGGGCGATCGTATGGAAGTCATGGGCCGCGGATACGTAGCGATTTACGACAACAACGCTCAGATCGATTCGGGTGGCGACTTCTATTTTCTTCGGGCGGGCGACCGCTTCGATCTGGCCAGCCGCACACCCTCCCGCGGCGCCACCACTTACCGACCCTTGGCGCGAATTGAACGCCGGGGGGGAGACAACCGATGAACCGGACTGCCAATCGTTCAGCAACCGCGAGGACGCTACTGGCGGGCCTGGCTCTCGCTGCCCTTCTGCCGATCGCGTCGAGCGCACAATCCACGCGCGCCACCCCCGGACCCGTGATCTCCCCTTGGGGAGCCGTTTTTGACGTGCCCTTCATTGAGGTGCCCACCGATACGTCCATGCAGTACCGGATCGTTTTCGATGTGGCCGAGACGTCGGAGAACCCAGGCGACGTCAATCGGTATATCAATAGTGTGGCGCGCTTTTTGAATATGCAGGTCAGGGCCGGTGTGCCGCGCGAAAACCTTCACCTTGCCATGGTGATTCATGGTGGCGCGGTGCGGGATGGCATGACGCCCGAGGCGTTTCGGGCCGAGTATGGGGTAGAGAACCAGAACGCAGCTCTGATTCGTGCGCTCGGAGAGGCCGGCGTGCAGGTCTACATGTGTGGGCAAAGCGCCATGTCACGCGGGCTTCACAACGACATTCTGGTTGACGAGGTGCAGGTCGCCTTGTCTGCGATGACTGTAATGGCAATGCTCAAGGCTGACGGGTATCGCGAGATTAACTGATGCCGTGACAGGTATCCTCAACCGGGTTTGGGCCGAATGATGGGATCGAACCTTTGGGCCGTAGCGGCCAGCGAGCCGCGTGTGCGGACTCGATGCGGGGTCGCCGCACGCCTTCTAGCGTGTTTTGGGACGGCGCTCCTCGTGGCTTGTAGCGGTTCCGGGCAGGCTGATCCAGCCGCCGAGGCGCCGAATGAACCGGTTCGGCACCTGGGACTGTTCGTGGCTGGTGACTACATCGAATTCGAAGCCTGCTCTGGGGATGCCTATTCGATTGACGGGCCCGTCCTGGCTGACCTGGTTTCGATGCGGGACCAGCTGGTCCCGGGCCTTGAGCCACTTGAGGCGGTCTTCGTTGACCTGCTCGGAACGATCAGCGACGCGACTTCAGGCCCCGCGCTGGATGCGATCGAGATGCGTCGGGTCGCATACGAGGGCGGAGGTTGCAGCCGGGACGATGCCGGAATTTTCTTTCGGGGTCTTGGCAACGAGCCATTCTGGTCCGTGGCGATTGCGGAAGACGGATTGAGCTGGACAACGCCCCAGGGCACAACCCGCTACGTGCACGGCGGACTGCTAGACGGCCCTCAGGGCGAATGGATTTTTGATGCGCTGGATGCGGAGGATCAGACGGTCCTTACCGCGACGATTACGCCGGAGCCCTGCGTGGATCAGATGTCGGGCTCATGGTATCACCTTACGATGAGAGTGGATCGAGGAGCGGAGGCCTTCCGGGGCTGCGCCTACCGGGGTCCCGAGACGGAAGGGGGCTGACAATGTCAGACACGGATAGCACTGAAGGATCTCCCGCTGAGGAGAAGCAGGTCGCGGCCGATGAGATCACGCTGACGCCCGAGCAGATCGCGATCGTGCGTGCGGCGATTTCGCGGGAGCGGGGCCGCCCGGTACGCGACCCACAGATCGGAGGTTGCCTGGTCGCATTTGTCGGCATCGTCATCCTGACCATGACCCCGTCGATCGGACGCTGGGTGGAGATTCCGCAGGTGGTCGCGACCGGGCTGTTGGTTGTCGCCGCAGGCCTGTTGTTCGGCGGGGCCGTGCTCTCCCTGTTCAGCGGAGCGCTTAGGCGGAAGGCCGACCAGGCAATCGTGGAGCGCATGTTGAAGCGCCTCCCGCCGGAAGGCAGCTCCCCGAAGAAGGCCAAAACACTCAAGGCGGCTGTACGTCTCCTGAGGCACGCTTTCGCGACGCAGGGTCCGACCACGTTCGCCACCTACGAAGCTCGTGAGGTGGCGGGCAGGCTCGGTAAGTCTCTCTTGCTGGTGCAGGCCGTTGAGCGCGTGCTGGTGAAGCATGATGGGGAGTATCCGGTATTCACCGATCCGGTCCGGGTACGCCAGCTGCCATGATTCCGGAGCGACAATGATCGCTCTGGAGCAGGGTGGTGCCGGGTAGTGAGGTCTGGCGAGCACAGTTCGATCGCAGCCTGACCAGTGCCGGCCCTTTCGCAACTGCCATTCCCGCCCGAGTATTGCGGTCCCTCCTCGTGGGCGCGCGATCGGCCCCGGGGCTCCTCGATCCGGTTTGGTTGTGATGCGACGTTCGAATCTCCTCCCTGTGGGGCTCGCGCTGCTGGCGAGTGTTTCCTTCTCGGGCTGTTCGGTTTTCAGTGCGGCTCCGACAAACGCGGCCCCGGCGCCAGGCGGAGCACAGGCCCGGCCATCCGGTCCTGCGGCCGCCGCTCGGCGCCCCGGCGACGGACCCGGCGAGTACTCTTCGGTCATTACTGAGGAGGCCGTGACCCGCGAAGGCCTTTTCCGCACCCACCGGATCGATGACAACCTCTTCTTCGAGATTCCTCGCGAGGAACTCAACAAGGAGATTCTGGTCATCGCCCGGGCCGTCGAGTCGACGCTTCAGGAGCCCAGCGGGTTCTTTGGCGGCGGCGCACAGCTTCTGCTTCAGATTGAGAAGCATGGCGACGCACTTGTCTTCCGTGAGAAGAACTACAACCTGGTCGCCGATTCGACCGACAACATCTGGCGTCAGGTAAGCGGCTTCCGGAACGGCCCGGTCATCGCGCGGCTGGACATCGCCGCCTACAATCCGGCCGACTCTGCCGCAGTCGTGGATGTGACGGATTTGTTCACGACTTACCAGCGCGACCTGGGCGCTCTGACGGGGACGCAGCGTGGTACGTCCTGGATCGAGCACGTCGGTGCCTTCCCCGACAACGTCGAGGTCGAGGCCACACAGACCGGGTCAGCCCGTCCTCCGGGCGCGCCTCCGACGGTGCAGCCGGCCACCCAGACCATGCGCATGCACTGGAGCTGGATGCGGCTTCCCGAAGAGCCGATGATGCGGCGCTGGTGGGATTCGCGTGTCGGATTCAATTCGAACCGCTACTACGACTTCGGAGCCGACACGCATGGCGCCGAGCAGGTCCGCTTCATCCGTCGATTCCGTCTTGAGCCGTCGGACTGGAATGCCTTCAACCGCGGCGAGCTGGTCGAGCCCGTCGAGCCGATCGTCTACTACATTGATCCCGCCACGCCCGAGTGGATGAAGCCCTGGGTGAAGGTTGGCGTGGAGAAGTGGAACGTGGCCTTCGAGGAGGCCGGTTTCCGCAACGCCATCCGCGCCGAGTACGCCCCGGAAGATGATCCGGACTGGTCCATCTACGACCTGCGCCACTCGATCATCTACTGGCGTCCTTCCACCGTGGCCAACGCCACCGGTGGTCAGATCGTCGACCCGCGCACGGGCGAGATCATGAAGGGCGAAGTGAACATGTACCACAACATCATGGACCTGCAGCAGAGCTGGTACTTCATCCAGGCATCCCCGCTGGATGCACGCGCTCAGACGCTGCCCATGCCCGACTCGCTCATGGGTCGCCTGGTCGAGTACGTGGTCACCCACGAGATCGGTCACTCGATCGGCTTTCCGCACAACATGAAGTCGTCGGCGCAGTATCCGGTCGATTCGATTCGGTCGGAGGGCTTCCTTAGACGAATGAATGGCCATGTCGCCACCCTGATGGATTACTCGCGCTTCAACTACGTGGCGCAGCCCGAGGACAACATTCCAGTCGAGCTGCTGATTCCGCAGGTGGGTCCGTACGACAAGTTCGCCGTCCGCTGGGGTTACCGTCCGATCGCTGGCGCGGACCATCCGGACGACGAGTTGGAGACGTTGAACCAGTGGGCGCGCGAGCAGGACGAGTTCCCCTGGCTCCGATTCACGACTCCCGACTCGCCCAACGACCCGGAGAACCTGACCGAGGCCGTGGGTGACGCCGACGCAGTGGAAGCGACCCGGCTCGGGCTGCTCAATCTCAACCGTGTCATGGGCTACATGCTCGAGGCCACCGAGAAGCCGAATGAGGACTACTCCCTCCTGAACACGATGTACGGCCAGGCCGTGGGGCAGTGGGGCCGCTACATGCGTCACGTCGGCGCGATCATCGGTGGCGCCATTACGCAGGAGCGTCGGGGCACCGGGCCGCGCTTCGTTCCGGTCAGTGAAGAGCGGCAGGCCGAGGCCGTGCAGTTCCTGATCGACAACGCCTTCCAGGTCCCGGAGATGTTCCTGGATCAGGAGATTCTCTGGCGCATCGAGGCCAACGGGGCGGTCGACCGGATTCGCAATTCGCAGACCGGGCTCTTCGGAGTGCTGCTGTCGCCGGCCAAGCTGAACACGCTGGTCGAGTATGAGGCTCTGACCAACGGCAACACCTACACGCTGTCCGAGATGATGGACGATCTGCGTGCGGGTGTCTGGACGGAGCTCGACCAGAGGTCTGTTTCCGTGGACATCTACCGTCGTAATCTGCAGCGCGCCTTCCTGGACAGGGTCGACAATGAGTTGAATCCGTCCGACCAGACACTGGCTCAGGAGCGGGCAATTGCCGCATTCGCACCCCGCCCGCCGCGGTGGGGGAATGACGTTCGTGCCATGCTCAAGGCCGAGCTACGCGCGATTGATCAGATGGCTGCGCGCGCTCTCGGGAACACAGCCGACGCCATGACCCGGGTGCACCTGCAGGATGTGCGCTCGGAGATCGCGCGGATTCTGGAGCCGCGCGAGTAGAACTCGCGGCCTATTCTCTCCACATCCATTTCCACCCGCACTGATCCGGAAGCTCCCATGTCCGACTCCGAGAACGACCGAAACATTGATCGTCGCACCGCCCTCAAGCTGGGGGCTGCCGGCATCGGCGTGGCCGCCACAGGTGGACTGACCGGCTGCGCGCCCGACGCCTCGACCGGTGGTGCCATGCAGTCGGCCGGCTCCGCGATGGGCCCTGGCTCTCGGCTCGGAGCCGTTCCGGCCAGCCTCGGCGCCTCCCCCGCCCAGTTCTTTCGTTCCGCCCCCATGGAGACCGTCCGTATCGGCTTCGTGGGTGTCGGCCTTCAGGGCGGCGGACACGTCCGGAATTTCCTCGGGATCGAGGGCGTCGAGGTCGTCGCCATCTGCGACATCGATGCCCCTCGCGCGGAACAGGTGGCCTCGTGGGTCACGGACGACGGGCGCCCCATGCCGACGCTCTACACTCAGGGCGACACTGACTTCCAGCGCATGTGCGACACCGAAGACATGGATCTGGTCTTTACGGCCACGCCGTGGGAGTGGCACGTGCCGGTCTGCGTCTACGCGATGGAGCACGGCAGCCATGCCGCGACCGAGGTCCCGGCGGCGTACACTCTTGAGGATTGCTGGAAGCTGGTCGAGGTCGCAGAGGCACAGCAGAAACACTGCGTCATGATGGAGAACTGCAACTACGACCGCGCCGAAATGATGGTCTTCAACATCGCCAAGCAGGGGTTGCTGGGTGAGATCATGCACGCGGAGTGCGGATACCTCCACGACCTGCGTTCGATCAAATTCTCCGACGCCAACGAAGGTCTCTGGCGTCGCTGGCACGCCACACAGCGCAACGCCAACCTCTATCCCACGCACGGACTGGGGCCGGTGGCCAACGTCATGGATATCAATCGGGGTGACCGCTTTGGATATCTGGTGTCGATGAGTTCACCATCGATCGGACTGCAGGACTGGCAGCAGGAGCACCTGGCCGCCGACGATCCGCGTCGCAACGAGACGTACGTCCTGGGCGACGTGAACACCTGCATGATCAAGACGGCCATGGGCCGCACCATCTATGTGTCGCACGACTGCAACCTGCCCCGCCCCTACTCCCGCATTCACCTGGTCCAGGGGTCGAAGGGGATCTTCCAGGGGTATCCGAACCGCCTTCATATTGAGGGCGTGTCCCCGGACCACAGCTGGGAAGACTTCGCAGACGTCATTGACCGCTACGATCATCCGCTCTGGAAGGACCTGGAGGAGATGAGTGCTGGCGCCGGACACGGCGGGATGGACTACATCGAGGACTACCGGCTCATCAAGTGCCTGCGTGAGGGCACGCAGACCGACATGAACGTCTACGATGCGGCTGGAATCAGTGCGGTCGGGCCGCTTACGGAATGGTCGGTGGCCAACGGAAGTCAGCCGGCCGAGTTCCCGGACTTTACCCGAGGCGGATGGGAGCGCTATCCGGCGCTGGAGATCTTCCGGGGGTAGTCTGAGTATCTGCCAATCACGACGTGGCACCCACAGAACTTCATGGCGACATCGGCTTGCTCCGCGAGGCCGTCGAAACGGCAGGCGGCCTCTGACGGGTGGTGGTCGGAAGGAACCAACGCTCCATCTCCAGTCTTGGGGACCGATGGCTCGGGGCCTTAGATTGAAGTTTGGAACACGCCGCACTGTACCAATCGGCCCTGTGACCATGTTGGATTGTGGACGGGGCGGTTTGGGTCAACGGGTACATGGAGGGTGAAATGATTTCGAGAAGATTCTTCCTTGGGGCGCTGCCTGCGGCAGCTGCATCTCTTGTTGTGGTGCCAGGAAGGCTGCTGGCGCGCGGGCGACGAGACTCGACGATCTGCACGCACCCCCACCCGCATTTCATCGGGAAGGGGCTCATGAACCATCCCGAGGCTCGTCCCGGCATCACGGCCAAGGAAGTCATCCCCGAGGCCCAGCTCCGCGAAGAGGGCAACGCCGAAGAGGTGATTGAGCTCTACAACGGGATCCGCGAGATCCCGGAGATCGCCGACGCGATTGCCTGCTACTGCGGCTGCATGCTGCCCCCCATGAACAAGCGGTCGCTGCTGACGTGCTATGAGTTCGACGGCATGGCGCGTGGATGTGCGATCTGTCAGGGGACGGCGCGGCTGGTGATCGGGCGGGTTAAGGAAGGGCAGGCGCTGGATAGAATTCGCGCAGCAGTAGACGCCCGCTACTCGGTCTGACAGGCGGGGCGGGTTTTGACTACCGCTCGTGAGGCTGCCGGGTGGGTGGCTCAGCGCAGCGTTGCTGCGGCTTCACCCTGACCGGCTTGGCGCGGGGCGCCGGGCCAGCCAAACCTGTTTGATCCTGCCACTTGGTCCATCGGGGCGGGCTCAGGTCAGGCGTTGGCTGGTGGCACCGGCTCCGGGATGTGTGATGAAGGCGGGGAGGGAGTCGTTCAACTCACTTTGCGCCATCCGCAGGGCTGCTGTGACTTGATCGGCTGCTGCTGCGGAGGCGAGCGCTACGATCGACCCTCCGAAGCCAGCTCCAGTCATGCGTGCACCGAGCGCTCCGGCCTTCAGAGCCACCTCGGCCAAGTGGTCGAGGGCGGGGTGGCTGACCTGCAGAAGGTCTCGCAGGGAGGCATGAGACTGGTTCATGAGCGCCCCGCAGCGTTCGGGGTTTGGGGCGCGAAGCGCGACCTCGAACTCCTCCACACGGTGTACCTCCGAACGTACATGTTCCGCGATCTGGGGGTTGTGCGCATTGCCTCGGATGTGGTTGTACCGAGCCATTGCCTCTCCTGATTTTTCGGCCCGCACTCCGGTGTGGGCGACGATGAGTCTCAGTTCGTCAGGAAAGGGGACCGAACTCCATCGGAGGGGTTTGAACTCGATTCTTAGAAGGGCGTTCTCGATCCCTCCAAGGCTGGCGGCCTGATCCATGCCACCGCCCGCAGTGCCGACGTAGTGTTCGGCCTTGGCGAACTCGGTGGCGAGTTGAAGGCGCCTCTCGTTGTCGAGTCTGCCAAGTGCATCTGAAGACTCAAGCAGCGCCATGCCGGTCGCTACGACCAAGGCAGAGGACGAGGACAACCCAGACGCCTCGGGCAGATCGCTTGTGACGAGCAGGTCAGCTCCTTTAGAGAAACCGTTCTGCTTGGCCCACAGACCGGCTGCCCGAAGGTAGTTCCCCCAGCCTCCGCTCGGATCTCGCTCTCCGATCGCGGCCATGTCGAACTGCACCGGCGTGTGAGACTGGCGCCCGCCCGCCTGAACGGAGTCGACGGACAGGACTCGGACCATAGAGTCCACGCACGGGCGCCACGCGACTGTGATGCCACGTGAAAGGGCGGCGGGAAGCACCGGTCCGCCATGGTAGTCGATGTGCTCCCCGATCAGGTTCACGCGACCTGGGGCGAACACGACACCGTGCGGATCCTCCCCGAAGGCCTCTCGGAACAGGCGGGCCGCTTCGCTCCTCCGCTCAGAGAGCTGCATGGAATTCGCCATCGAGTCCTAGCGCACCCCAACCCGCGGGAAGAGCTTCAGCACACCCCAGGACGACGCCACTGCGATCGTCAGCACCACCGTCGCCATCAGCATCTCGCCGTAGATCAGATACCCGGTGCCGAACAGCGCGGCATAGACCGCGACACACCCAAGGAACCAGGCCAGGGCGGCGGCCGACAGCGAGCCATCACCGTCTTCCACTGCGACCGCATCGCCAGTTCCCCCCACACCATCTCCCCTCATCAGTCGCTCGCGGACCGGGCCCCAGCCAGGCCCCTGCGGCCGGATCTTCTTGACGAAGTTGGCCAGGGTGGAAGCATCGGCGGGGGCGGTAAGGAAGGTGACGATCACCCAGCCGACGGTCGTGATCGCAACGCCAGCTACCAGGTTGGTCGAGTCGGTCCAGCCCGGCGTCCACCAGCTGAAGCCTGCGAGTCCCCCTGTGAACCAGAGCGCGATCACAAACGAGATGATCATGGCGCTGATTTCGCTCCAGGCGTTGATGCGCCACCAGAACCAGCGAAGGATGAAGACCAGCCCGGTGCCGGCTCCGATCTGCAGAAGGATGTTGAAGGCCTGCAGGGCATTGTTGAGCGCCAGGGCGGCGACTCCCATCAGCACCGTCAGAAGCGCGGTCGAGACTCGGGCAATCATCACGTAATGCGCGTCATTTCGGTCGGTGGCGATGAAGCGCCGATAGACGTCCTGCACCACATAGGAGGCACCCCAGTTCAGGTGCGTGCTCACCGTGGACATGTACGCGGCAGCCAGAGATGCGACGACCAGGCCCAGAAGACCGTGCGGCAGAAAGACCAGCATGGCTGGATAGGCCAGGTCGTGTCCCAGGATCGCCGGGTCCAGCCCGGGGAAGGCTGCCTGAATGGATTCGAGCGTCGGGTAGACCACCAGGGAGGCCAGCGCGACCAGAACCCAGGGCCAGGGGCGCAGTCCATAGTGCGCCACGTTGAACCAGAGCACGGCCTTGAGTGAATCGTCTTCGGTCCTTGCCGCCAGCATCCGCTGGGCCGCGTAACCACCACCCCCGGGCTCGGCACCGGGGTACCAGGTGCTCCACCACTGCACAGCGATTGGCACGATGAAGACGGCAGCCGCAGTCGACCAGTCAGAGAAATCGGGCAGGAACGAGAGCTTTCCGTCCAGCGCCGGGTTGGCCAGGAGGGCACTCAGCCCCCCAACATCTGGATGCCCGACGGCATAAATCGCGGCCGCGACCGAACCGATCATCGCCAGCGCGAAGAGCATCAGATCAGTGGCGACAACGCCCCAGAGGCCCGAGGTGGCGGAGTAGATCAGGGTGATGGCCCCGGCGATCAGCACGACCTGAATGGGCGAGACGCCCAATAGGACCCCGCCGATCTTGATCGCCGCCAAGGTGACGGTGGCCATGATCATGACGTTGAAGAAGATCCCGAGGTAGACGGCCCGGAATCCTCTCAAAAACGCCGCCGGCTTTCCCGAATAGCGGAGCTCGTAGAACCCCAGGTCTGTGACCACTTCGGACCTGCGCCACAGCTTGGCGTAGAAGAACACGGTCAGCATTCCGGTCAGCACAAAGGCCCACCACACCCAGTTTCCGCTGACCCCGCCGGTCCGCACGATGTCGGTGACCAGGTTGGGCGTGTCGGTGGAGAATGTGGTCGCCACCATGGACGTGCCCAGCACCCACCAGGGCAGCTTGCGCCCCGCCAGGAAGTACGAGGTAGTGTCCTCGCCCGCCCGCTTGGTGAAGTAGAGTCCGACTACCAGGACGACGACTCCGTAGAGCGCCATTACTCCCCAGTCGATTCCGGTCAGCAGCATCTGATCCTCGATGTGATGTTCAGCCCGAAGTGCGCTCGGGCGGTCGTAGGGCTGGGGCCCTCATCCGCGGGAGGTCACCCGCGGAAGGGGTCGGCCATCTCCTTCAGAGACACAGGATAGGTGCCGTCGGCGTGTTTCGCTTCCAGACGGCGGCGCGCCTCATCAGCATCCGGACTGAATGTCAGGCCGAACCACTCCTCGCCACTCCCCGCGAGCCCAATCTCCAGACTGCCTTCGCGGCGCAGTTCGTTCAGGACGGTCGAGATGGCAAACTCGCCGCGACCTTGGACGGGCCGTGACTGCCAGGCATCGAATTTCCGTTCCAGCAGCGGCCCACACCCCCGTCCGAGTCCCCACAGGTTCATTGACGCCCAGGCTGAGGAGGGGACGCTGACGTCGCCGCCCTGCCCATCGTGTCCGGCAAGTCCGGCCGAAGGATCATCCGACCGGCGGACGTCGTGCAGTTCGGTGATCGCAGTGACAACACCGCCATCCGCCACCTCGACGTGGCCGCGGGAGACGCCGCCGTGGGGAGAGAGCGCGTGTGCCATGCGGTACCCGATCAAGCACGCCCGGGCCGAAGTGGATTTCTCCCCGGCGGCCAACTCACGAACCGCCTGGCAGAGTGCCGTCATCGCGTCCCGACCGTAAAAGTCATCACCGTTTGCGACACCCGCGGCCTGATCGGTGGTTCGGGCAGCCATCAGTACCGCATGCCCGGTCCCAAGCGGCTCGCTCTGATCCACAAAGCGGATGGGGAGTCGCTCACCGAGGTGTGCAGACAGGTGAGTCCGGATGGCCTCTTCGACTTCGTCCCCGATGACGAGCACGATCTCGCCGAATCCGGCGGCCAGGGCATCAACCACCGTGTAGGTGAGGATGGATGCACCGGACGGTCCGATGGGCGCGACCTGTTTGAGCGTGCCAAAACGGGTGGACCGGCCAGCCGCCAGCAGTACCATGGGCGGGGCGGAGCGGGGAGCGTTGCCGGTGTCTCTCACGCCGGAAGCTTCAGGCCGGGGCGGGATCACACACGCGATTGCGGCCCTGACGTTTAGCCCGGAGCAGCGCCTGGTCGGCTACCTGGAAGAGCTCGTCGGGACGACGTCCGTCCGTGGGGGCGGTGGCGTATCCAGCGGACATGGTCACCGTGAGGTCGAACGAAACCGGAGGCCGAGCTCCGGCAAGCACACCGATCAGTCGGCACGCGGCCTTGCGGGTTACCTCGCCCGAAGACGACGGGCAGAGGATGGCGAACTCCTCACCACCGATCCGGTAGGCGGAGTCGGCCGCTCGGGTATGCTCGATCAGGAGCCGCCCCACCCAGGCCAGAATGGCGTCCCCCGTATCATGCCCGAAGCTGTCGTTGATCGACTTGAACTTGTCCAGGTCGATCAGGATCAGCGAAAAGGCCTCGCCATAGCGGCGGGTTCGATCGGTCTCTTCGTTGATGCGGTCGTTGAAGGCGCGCCGATTCAGGAGTCCGGTCAACGGATCCTTCATCGCCTTGTCCGATAGCCCGCTGATCTGCTCGTCCGCGTTGCGGATCCGCGTCGAGAGGCTGGAGAGGAGCGCGAGCGCGACTGAGGGCATGGCCAGGAGTTTGGCTCGGAACTCGTCTTTGCTCAGCGTGAGCGTCAAGACTTTGTTCACGGCCCGAACAGTGGCGGAGCGGGGCATCTCGTTCAGCAGTGCCATCTCACCGAAGCACTCACCTGGTCCAAGGCGGGCGAGCTCGAAGTCCGTCGAACGTGCGGGATACAGGACCTGTACCTCTCCCTCGATCACGACAAAGAGAGCGTGTCCGGGATCTCCCATCTCCACAATGTCCGCACCCCTGGCGAAGTGTTCAACGTGCGCGCCCTCCGCCAACCGGGCGAGGTCATCCTTGCCCAGGTCCCTGAACATGGGAACCTTGGCCAGCAGTTCGGTGGGATGGATGGTGGACATTTAGCGGGAGTCAGGGGTCCACGACGGCCAATCAGATCGCTCGATGATAGGCGTCGGACCTTACTGTGCGCCAATCGCAGATTAGCCGGAATGCAGCCGACTTGCGCGCCAACCGTAGGCTGCGGCCCGGGCCGACTCAGGCGAACAGCGCCGGATGCCCGCCCGTGTGGAGAAAGATGATGCGGTCGCCGGCCAGGAACTGACCTGAACGGATGGCGGTGACAAGGCCAGCTGCGGCCTTCGCCGTATAGACCGGGTCCACAAGAATCCCCTCCGAGCGTGCCAGCATTTCAGCCGCTTCATTCGAGGCCGGTGTGGGGATGCCGTAGCCGTCGCCGACCTGCGCATCTGACACCTCGGTGCGCGACAGCATGGACTCGAGCACCTTCGGATCCTGGCCCAGCCGTTCGGCCGCACCCCCGGCGAGTTCACCTGCGCGCTGCAACAGATCTTCACGGGGCGCGTCGGCGCTGATGGCCAGCAGGTGAATGTCGGGGCGCTCCAGAAGTGCGAACCCGGCGATGAGTCCGGCGAGTGTTCCTCCAGACGAGGAAGAGAGCACTACGTGTACATCGCGATCGCGGGTCGCATCGATCTGACCGTGCAGTTCGAGTGCGGCGCGGACGTAGCCCAGAGCGCCCAGTGAAGTCGAGGCACCCAGGGGGATGATCAGCGCCTTACCGCCAGCCTCTGCAATCCGGGCCGCTTCCTCCTGCATTGCCGCGTCACGCTCAAGCCGGCTGGTAACCGTGCGGAATTTGGCACCCAGCATCCGTTGGAGCAGGGAGTTGCCGGTTGGGGGATCGGGCAGGTCGCCGTTCACGACCAGAAGGCAGCCAAGACCGAGGCGCGCAGCGGCGGCGGCCGTCACCCGCCCGTGATTGGACTGAGGGCCACCGGTCGTGATCAGATGCGTCACCCCGTCCAGTCGCGCTGGCGCCAACTCGTGCTCCAGCTTTCGAACCTTGTTGCCACCCAGTCCAAAGCCGGTTTCCTCGTCGAGCTTCATCCACAGCTCTGGCGTCTCCGGTCCCAGAGTTCCACGCAGCCGGGGGGTGGAAATCAGTGGCGTAGGGCCTGCAACCAAGGCAGTCCGTGGATGGCGGTCGAGGGCGGCCCGCAGTGCTTCAGCGTTCATAGATGGTCGGAGTTTCGGTTGCTGATCGAGTCGCGGCGACTGATTCGGCGCGTCGGGCGGCTTCCGACACGGTGGATGCGTGGATGGAAACGATATCATGTACGTCGGGAGCGTAGCCCCCTGACATCACGACCGCCACGGGTATGCCCCGCGCGGATACGGCATCGAACACCATGCGGTCGCGCTCGGCGAGCCCCTCCCGGCTGACTGAAAGGCGTCCGAGTCGATCGCCCACGAACGGGTCGGCTCCAGCCACAAAGAGCACCAGCTCGGGCCCCGACTGCATGGCCACAGCCAGACCACTGGAAACTGCATGCAGATAGCGGTCATCGGTGGTTCCGTCCGGGAGCGCGATATCCAGATCGCCCTCTTCTTTCCGAAATGGATAGTTGGATTCCCCATGCACAGAGAGCGTAAAGACCTTGGGATCGTCCTGGAAAATGAGGGCAGTTCCGTTTCCCTGATGAACGTCCAGGTCGACGATGGCGACCCGGCCCGCGAGTCCGGTCTCCCGAGCGTCCAGAGCGGCGACGGCTACATCGTTGAACACGCAGAAGCCTTCGCCGTGATCAGGGCAGGCGTGATGTGTACCACCGGCAAGGTTCACCGCAAAACCATCTGCGAAAGCCGCGCGCATGGCCGACAGCGTTCCACCCACCGAGCGGCGAGACCGTTCTACCAGTTCCGGCGACCAGGGGAACCCGATTTGGCGAACCTCGTCTCGTGTGAGGCTGCCCGTGATGACGGCGTTCAGGTAGGCAGAAGTGTGAGCCCGGAGCAGTTGTTGGTCGGTCGCTGCGTCCGGAATCAACAGCTCAAGTCGAGGGTCACCTTCCAGATAGGACCGAAGGAGGGAATACTTCTCCATCGGAAATCGGTGGCCCTCGGGGAGAGGAAGCACGAATTGATCGCAGTAGAAAGCCTTCATTGGCGGGAGTGTAACCCGCGGGTCGTCGCACGGTCCATACGCCGATGCCCTGGGCCTGCCGGGCAGCTCGTCCGCCGGATTTCGGCGTTGCTGATGACTGTGGCGACCATGCTTTCGCTGCTCCTGATTTCCGTCGCTTCGGCGCAGGACCTCACGGCCCAGACCGGTGGGCGGCTCGACGGTTGGGTGGTCTCGGATACCTTGGTGGCGGGAGGCGGGCCGGTTCAGGGTGCAGTGGTCGCTCTGCTGCTCGACGATGAAACGCTCAGCTCTGCGCTGACTGACGTGGACGGCCATTTCTCCCTTTCGGCGCCGTCTGCAGTGGATCTCACTCTGCGAATCCTGCGGATCGGTTTCGCGCCCACCGACGTCCGCGTGCGGCTTACCGACGGCCAGGTGACCGAACGGGAATTCGTGATCGAGCAGGTGGCTGTCGAACTGCAGGGGATCGGAGTCGATGCGGAGCGTTCCCGGGAACGCGTCCGGTTCGAGGAGATGGGGGGAGTAACCATGCGCGAGATGATGACTGAGGAACTGAAGCTCGTTCCGGGAATCGCCGAGGCCGATCCGATCCGCGCTATCGCAGTTCTGCCGGGTGTGGTGTCGACGTCGGACTTTTCGTCGTCCTTCAATGTGCGGGGCGGGTCGGCGGATCAGAATCTCATTCTGCTGGATGGCGTACCGATCTTTTCACCTTTCCATCTGGGCGGGTTCTTCTCGGTGTTCAGCGCCGACATGGTTGAGCGCGTTGAGCTTCAATCGGGAGGCTTTTCGGCCGAGCACGGTGGAAGGGTTTCATCGGTGTTGGGCATTGTCAGCGACCCCGGGACGGGCGAGTTCGAGGTCGATGCGGGGATTTCGGTGCTGGCGGCGCGAGCCACGGTAGCGGGCGGAGCCGATCGTCTGGATCAGGCGCTGGGGCTGCGCGACACACGCTGGAGGGTTTCGGGCCGGCGCTCCTACTTTGATCAGGTCCTGCGGCCGGTCACCGACTTCCCCTATCACTTGGCTGATCTGCAGGGCGTCCTGGAGACGAGCCTTGGCGACCGCACGCGTTTGAGACTGTCGGGCTATACCGGTGAGGACGTGCTGGACCTGACCACAATTGATCCCGAGAGCTTTCCGCTCCGCATCAACTGGGACTGGGGCAATCGGGTCTTCGGCGCGGGGCTGACCCACGAGTTCGACGGGGGACGGTTCGAAGCGAAGGCGTCGACCACGAAGTTCTCCACCGGACTCCTCTTTCCGGACTTCCAAGACACGGACTTTCGCAGTTCGATCACGCAGCGACGTGTGGCGACGGATCTGGTCCTGCGGCCAATTCCGTCGATCGAGACCCGGTTCGGACTTTCGGCGGATCGCATGGCCTACGACAACCTGGCCACGACAGGCGGCACCGAGTTTGCTCAGGGAGACGGTAGCGGGAATCTGCTTGGTGCCTTCGGACAGGTCTCTTGGCGCCAACCCGCAGCGTGGCTGATCGAGGCCGGCGTGCGGTTGGATCACTGGATGCCTGATCCCGGTCAAGCACGGACTGAGGTGGCTCCACGACTGGCGATCAAGCGGTTTCTGGGCGGCAACCGATGGGCCATCAAGCTGGCCGGAGGGCGGTACACGCAGTTTCTGCATTCGCTGCGGGACGAAGAATTGCCGATCGGTCTGGACCTTTGGGTCCTGTCTGGAGACCGTGCGCCCAACGTGGTTTCGGATCAGGTCCAGTTCGGGGTGGAAGCCTTCCCGCGGGATGGCTGGAACATCGCGCTCGAAGGCTTCTATCGGGATTTCGATGGCGTCGTGACGTTCAACAATGGCGACGACCCGAACGACGATCTGGACGATATTCTCTCGGGTACGGGCACCTCGTGGGGGGCGGACCTGTTCGTGCGGCGGACCACGGGTGAGGTGAATGGCTGGCTCTCACTCTCCTTTGTGAAGGCTGAACGGACCTTCCCGGATTTCCTGTCCCCGCTCGATCCAGCGCCCGAGATCACCTACTCGCCCATCTTTGATCGACGGGTCGATCTGGACCTGGTTCTGGGCTTCCCCTTCTGGAACGGATGGTCAGGCGGTCTGCGGCTGAATGTCGGGACCGGCACCCCCTACACGCGCCCGATCGCAAACTACGCCTTATATCAGCCACGCTTCCTTGAAGACGGAGGCCGTGCCGCGTGGGCCGGTGCCGACGAAGATGACGACGCACTGGGCGGATTTGCAGTCCTGCTGGGGGATCGGAATGCGGAGCGGTATCCGATCTATCACCGCCTCGACGTCAGCTTCCGAAAATCCTACGAGAAGTCGTGGGGCACGCTCACCCCGCACGTCGACATCCTGAACGTCTACAACCAGCAGAATGTACTTTTCTACTTCTTCGAATTCGATCGCTCACCGGCACAGCGCTCGGGGATTTCGATGTTCCCGCTGCTTCCCACCATCGGCCTGGAGATCAAGTTCTGATGCGCGCGGCCAAGCAGATACGGCGTGGAGCGACGGTGCTGCTCGGACTAGTCATTCTGACCGGATGCGAACTCACCGAGGTCACGACGACGGCTGCCGAGGATGTGGTGGTCGTCGATGCGCTCCTGCAGCGTCGAGACGATCGGGGCGTTACTCCGTCGACGCTGACGGCTTTCCTGCATCGGACTGTGCAGGGAGAACAGGGACTGAATGCGGCAGTGCCCGGGGCCAACGTGAGAGTGATTCGGGCGAACGGCTCGGTACTCCCACTGGTGCCGGTGCAGATGGACCGCTGCGTGGTGAACACACCGGTGCAGGGGACCGGGACCTGTTACGAAGCCGCTCCCAGCCAGGTCCGAGCCATTGATTCGGGCGAAACCATCACCATGGTGGTTACCACTGCCCAGGGTGAGGAGATGGAGGCGGTCAGTGTTGTTCCCGGGGCGTTCAGGCTGCTCACAACACCAGACAATTCGACCTGCAGCGTAACGCCTGACACGCCGCTCGAAGTGGTCTGGACGCCGGCAGCAGGCGCATGGGCCTACATAAACGAAACGACCATCCGAGGGCTTCGCGAGGCGTTGGGTATCATCGCTCCCGAGCCCCTGGATCTCTTGGGGCTTTCGATCTCGGCCAGCGATACGACGATCGTGTTCCCAAACGAGTTCGGCATCTTCGATCGCGGCCATCTGGATCAGGATCTGGCGCTGGCGCTCCAGAAGGGGCTGCCCGCCGGGGCCCGTGCGACGGTCAGTATCGGCGCTGTGGACCGGAATTACGTGAACTGGGTTCGGGGCGGAAATTTCAATCCGTCCGGTATCGTTCGCGTGCCGAGTTTCCGTGGAGACGGGACCGGGTTTTTTGGGACGGGGGTGGTCCGGACCTTCGAGGTCGTCACTTCGGGCGGTGCGCCGGCCTGCGCGACATTCGGCGGCTGATCCCGGCTGATCCCGGCTGATCCCGGCTGATCCCGGCTGGTTCGGGGTCTTCGGGCTGATTTCACTAACTCCACCCCGATCCGCGTCGCTCAGTCTCCGCTCAGAATCGTCCGCATCTTGGTGACGAGCATGTCCACAGCCACCGCGTTGTGGCCGCCTTCGGGGACGATCAGGTCCGCATAGCGCTTGGACGGCTCCACGAATTCCAGATGCATGGGACGCACCGTCTTTCGATACTGGGCGAGGACGGAATCGAGCGACCGGCCGCGGTCGGCGATGTCGCGTTCAAGCCGCCGGATCATCCGGACGTCGGCGTCTGTGTCGACGAAGACCCGGATGTCCATGCGCTTGCGCAGTTCCGATTCCGCCAGCACCAGAATCCCGTCGACAATGATCACCCGCGTGGGGACCACTGAAACGGTGCTCTCGCCACGCCTGTGTTGACTGAAGTCGTAGGTTGGCATCGCAATGGTTCGTCCAGCAATCAACGCATCGAGATGTTCGATCAGCAACTCCGTCTCCAGCGACGAGGGGTGATCGAAATTGATCTCGGCCCGCTCCTCTGGATCCAGATACGCGAAGTCCCGGTAGTAGGCGTCGTGATGCAGGAGGGACACCGTGGCCGGCGCCACACCGGCGCAGATCCGTCGCACGACCGTGGTCTTTCCCGATCCGGTTCCGCCCGCGACGCCGATGACGAGGGGCCGGTTCACTCCGACGCTCCCACAAAGATCCGGCGGGCGACGGCTTCGGTCACCAACTCCACGGGACCATTCGCACCGCCCACTCGAACTCTGATCTCCAGTCGCTCCACGCCCGGGGTCAGAACCTCGACCAGGGTGCCCGGCCTGAGTCCCTGAGCCTCCATCTCGATCAACTGGTCCGAGTTGTCGTCACGAACCGCCTGAATCGAAAGCGGGACACCACAGGGGGCATCGGCGAGGGTCTCCAGAGGGGTGGTGGCCATGACACCGTCCGGGCTGGGAATCGGGGCGCCATGGGGATCGCGTTCGGGGTTGCCGAGGGCGTCGGCCATGGAGTCGATCAGCCGATCGGATACGGCATGCTCCAGATGTTCGGCTTCGTCGTGGACCTCGTCCCAGGCGTAGCCCAGTCGCTCGGTCAGATAGGTCTCGAGGATCCGATGTCGTCGCAGAATCTTCAGAGCTTCGCGTTGCCCGGACTCGGTAAGCTGAACGCCGCGGTAGGGTACGTGTTCAAGCAGGCCGGTTTCAGCCAGCTTCTTGACCATTCCGGTGACAGACGCCGGCTGCACGTCGAGACTGCGGGCCAGAGCTGAGGTCGAGGCGTGTTTGCCCCGCTCGGCCAAAGCCAGAATGGCCTTCAGGTAGTCCTCGACGGAGCGAGAAAGGCGGATGTCGCGGTCGACCATGTAGGGTAGGGAAGGGGGCTTTTGGCAGTCCTGAGGTGGTGTATCGAAAGTTCGCGAGCCACCTGATGCGTCGAGGCGCAGGGCCGGATACATTGGCGTTCGAATGGCCGTGACACTTTTGATGCACCACACTAGGGTGCCAATCTACATTGCCGCGACGGCGACGGTCCACGTTGGGGAAACCGAACCGGGCCCAAGCGTGTACTGGTATATGAATCGAAACGACCCCCAATCGGCCCCGTGCCGACTGTGAGCCACCATGAACTACGAAGACACTACCGACGGGATCCGCGTGCGGGTTGAACCGAACTTTTCGCTGGCACAAAGTCGTCCGGCGGAGGGCGAGTACGTGTTTTCCTATCAGGTCGAGGTGGAGAATCACAGCGCCGAAGACGCCCAGCTCCTGTTCCGCCACTGGTATATCCATGACGCCGTGGGCGAGGATTCGGAGGTAGATGGTGAGGGCGTGATCGGACAGCAGCCGCACCTGGTGCCCGGGAGCTCGCACGAATATTCGAGCTTCTGCGTGCTGCGCTCGCCCCTGGGCTACATGGAGGGCTACTACACCTTTGCCCGTCCCGACGGGAGCCGATTCAAGGTGAGCGTGCCACGCTTCCACCTGCGGGCGCCCTTCCCGGGGTCGGTCATGTTCCCGGCCGAAGAAAACGGGACTGGACTGCACTGAGGCAGGACCTCCGCTCTGATGCGCGGGAGCTCTGGGAGGTCATTGACCGGATGGCGCGTGAGGCCGGCCTCTATGCCCGGCTGACCTTCCGGATGCCTCAGGCCTCGGTCGGTTCGCCCTCCGCCAGGTCCCCTTCAAGCATCGCGCCCTCGACCAGATCGCCGCGCAGAAACATGGTCGTGCCAAAGGCGATGATCAGTCCGCCCAGAATCGCGACCCAAAGGGGAAGCGACGACTGGTAGCGCGGGAGCAATAGCACCGAGCGGCCGTTCTCGGACTTCATGACCAGAAAAACTTCGCCAGACGACGCCAACCGGCCCGCGGCGGGGAATGCAGGGGGCGGACTCGGCAGGGACTCGACCCCGATCGGGGGCTGGGAGCCGTCGCTGGTATGCACAGTCCCGGCGTTGTTGATGAAGATGGCGCGATGCCCTGTCAGGGCGGCACCCGTCTCAGGATCCTCCAGCCGGTTGTAGGCGTGCATGAGTGCCCCCGCCCGGCTCAACTCCCGGATTGAAGTGCCTTTTGACGCTTCGATTCCCCGGCTCGCGGCCCAGCCGCCACATCCCACAACCGTGACCAGAAGGGCAGTCAGCCCTGCCATCGCCATCTTCGGGGCCGGGCCGGGCCCGCTTGTGGGCGAAAGAGCGCGAATGACTACGCCAATCGAGGCCAGCAGTAGCAGGATCGGGATTGCCACCGCAAAGGGGCCGATCGGGCCGCGGGGTGGCTCTCGTTCCAGTAGTAGAAGGGCTGCTGATGCCGCGGAGGCATTCGGCGCATCAGGGTCCGCAGCGGGAAGGAGAAAAGCGTGCCCTCCCGCCAGGTCGAACTCCGCGAATCCTCCGTTGTTCTCCACGTGAGCAAGCCAGTCGCCGGGCAGCGCGGCTGGCGCGAGGGAGTCGCCGGCGGCCCAGGCCCCGTTCAGATAGAAGGCTGAACCGAGCCCGGTCAGCCCCCGGAAGTCCTCGATGATCTTTGAGCGCAGGCGCCCCACGGCCCGCTTGACCGCCACAGATGAGGTCCCGTCCGGGCTGGGCGGGGCGTCCAGATCCGGCATGACCAGCGAGATTCGCACCCCGTCGGAGCTCGTCGCCATCCCACTCAGTGTGTCGCCCGCGGCTGCGGCCTGAACCGCTGGATCCTCAGGATCGGCCTCAGGCCAGGGCTCGGCGATTCGGGACAGGGCAACGGTCGCCCGGCCCAGATCCTGCTGAAAGAGCATAGCGGCGGCCCGCCCCAGCCGTTCCATGCCGAGCCGATGCTGATCTTCCTGCACCCGATCCACCGAGGCCCAGAGGACACCGAGAACCAGGGGTGCAGGGAGCGCTACCCATAGCAGAAACCGCAGAATTGGCCGCATGGAAGCCGCACCCTCCCATTGAGTTTGTATGGCGACACAATATGTTTGAACGCTTACTTTCGCGACGTTCAAGAATACTTCTGGGGGATATGTGAACGACTCTGTGTCGGTAGATGCGAAGCGAATTCTGCTTCGCTATGGAGCTCCGATCTCCGTTCTTGACGACGTTTCGGACGAACAGCGCGTCGAATTTGCGCGTGCCGTCAGCCGCACTGCGCTCCCCGAGCGAGAGAAGTTTCTCCGCCAGTTGCTCCACGATAAGGGCTTTATGGACGCGCCGGTGCCGAAGACGAGGAAGAAGAAGAAGAAATAGGCTCGAGGTCGATCTCGATCCGGCGTTCCGCATCCGCCGGTAGCTGGACCTGAATCTGGACTCGGTCTCCGACCCGTTCCGATCCAACCTCGGCCACCTGGCCATCGATTCGCACTTCCCGCAGTGACTTGCCGGACAGGCGCGGCTCGAAGATCAGCATTCCCGGAATACTTCCAGCTTCGGGTGTGAACACAAAGCTGTGCCGGTCGCCCTCGCGCCGGTATGTCATTCCCAAGCGCATTTTCTCGACGGTGATGCCGTCGATCTGAAGACCCGTCCAGCTTGATGGGAAGCAGGGTGCCAGCCGGAGGCGTTCGAATGCTGCATCCGGTCGGGCACCCAGCATTCCCTCCACCAGGCTGGCAGCGATGGCTCCGGCCGAAGACTCGTCGCCGGGAGCGCTCTCACCCCACCGGCCGAGGGCTTGCCGGAAGCCGGCATAGGCGGAATCCCCTCCACCCAGACTCCATGCCCGAAGCGAGTCGATCGCCGCTGCGCCGAAGTCGTCGGCCGCTCGGAGTGCGACGGGATCCGACATCATCGGGCTCGAGCCCGATGGGAGAGGAAGGGCCAACTCCGCAGCGAGGGCCAGATCCGCAGCGTCAGGTGTGGCCGATGAGGAACCCGTACCGGCCGGCGTCGAGGTGGCTGATGAACCGGTACCCGCCTGCGGTGGGTTCGCCGGTCCGCCATCGGTCCCATGCGATTGGTCCGCTGCGCCTGCCGGGAGGGCGCTGGGGGGCGGACTCCCCAGGACGGGGAGGGTTAGCCGGCGGCTCTCGGGGGTCGCGGTGGGTGATTCGGGTGATGCGGGCGATGTGGGTGATGCGGGAGAGGCGGGTGCCGCAGTGGATGCTGCTGATACAGCGGGTCCCGACTCCTGCGGCAGGGCCCTGAGTGCCTCGGCCCATACTTCTTCGCCAGCGGCCTCAGCGGCATCGGCAACGGCCTTTCTGATCCGCTCGGCGGTGAACGGCGGGGCTTGCTTCAGACCCTGGAGGGCGGTTTCGATGGCCGGGCGATGCGCCAGGAAGGGGCCCCGTTGGCCGGTCCAGCCCACCCAACGACTCCATGCCACGAGCATGCCTGGCGAGGGTGGAAGGACCGTGAGGGCGGCCTTCGCGACCTCCCAGTCTCCTGTGGCCAGCGCCCCGCGAACCAACCACGGCGTCGCGGCGGCGTTCGCCTGGCCCGGACCGCCCAAACTGCCCGCATCGGTGATCGGCGTGGTGATCGGCGGGTGGAGCCGATCCTCACCGCCGCCGGCTGGCCGAAGAAGGCGATCTCGGAGTCGGGCGCGAATCCACGCCATTCCCTCATCGAGTTCGGTGACTCCGGTGACGACCCGAAGGCCAGTGTGCCCGTCGCCCTCTGCGTCGAGCTGAGCACGGCGCTGGTGTGCGGGCAGGGCGGCAAGCGCCGGGATGCTGGCCGCGCGATCTCCCTCGGTGTCCAGCATCATCAGGAAGGTCACGACCTCGCCGACCGGGAGAGGGACGTCGACGACGACGGTCTGGCCTTCGGTGCTGGTGTCGGTTGCGTCGGTGGCGTCTGTGTTGTCTGAGGCCTGCCAATCCATGACAAGTTCGGGCAGCGACGAACAGACCGAAAGGCGTCGGTCGCCGTCCGTCAGCACTGCCGTGCCACCGGACTGGCTGTACTGGAGCGCTGCTGGGCGTGGCGAGTCCGCGGCGGCATCGTCGGTTGTGCCATCCAGTTCAGCCGGGACCGCGGGCACTAGATCGGAGGGGGGCAAATGGGATGGCAGCAATTCAACGGTGAGCCTCAGGGGAGGCGCGTCGGCGGGCCCACCCAGTCGCTCGATCTGCACGATCATGCCGGGTAGCCCGTCGGGGACCACGATGGTCTCAATGACAGTTCCGATCCGGGAAGCCAACTCACGTCGGATCATTCGCGGGCTCCTGACGACAGTGGCACCGGTGGCATCTGACCACTTCCACGCGCCCGTCCCGACCCGTCCGTCCCCGTAGAAGCTCACAACCCCGAGCCGAGGATTTACGACGAGGCGGGCCCGTCGGCCGGACAGTTCGAACTGCGTATCCGTTGCGGCGCCGGCCTGGGCCAGGACGTCCGGAGCGGCCAGACGGGGGGGTGTCCCGATCGGCGAGGGCAGCGACAGTTCGGGATTGTGGTCGGGAATCGGTGTCAACGGATCTCGAGGGTGCGCAGTCGGTTGAGGGCAGCGGCAACTTCGAAGATACGGAATTCCGACAGATCTCCGAGACGTCTGGGGTCCAGGACGTCCAGACCGCGGAGCTCGACTTCAGCCAGAACCGCCCGAATCGCCTCGGGGATCGACCGTTCGCCGTCGATGTATCGTTCTGACGCCAAGGCCAGCGCCGAGGCGATGGACCGCAGTTCGTCCTCGCCTTCGACCTGCTCCAGAGCTGACAGGTCGATCCGCTCGGAGCCGAACTCGACCATGCCGCCGGTGAAGATCCGGATGCGGCGAGTTCGGCGACCCTTTCGGGCGCTCACACAACCCCGGACGGGCACGCGCTCGCTTCGGGCCCAAGGGAACTCACTGCTGGCGACGTGTCGACCGGTCGGGAACTCAGCGGCCACTTCACGTGCGCGCTCGGTCACGTCTTCCGGAAGAAAATCGGTCATGGCGATCACGCAGTCGGCAACGTCCAGGTAGTCGCCGCTTCCTCCCAGAACCAGAACCGAGTTGACCCCGGCCTCCGAGTGCAGGGCACGCACGCGGTCGACGAACGGAGTGATCGGCTCACGCTCGGCCGGGACCAGTTCCTGCATGCGGCGATCCCGGATCATGAAGTTGGTCGCTGCCGTGTCTTCATCGATCAGGAGTGTACCGGCGCCCACCTCGAGGGCCTCGGCGATCGCCGCCGCCTGCGAGGTAGAGCCCGACGCGTTCGTGGTGGTGAAGGCGGCGGTTGTGCGCCCGCCCGGCAGTCCGTCGATAAAGGGCGAGATGTCGACTCCCGCCACCGCGCGCCCGTCTTCGGCACGGACCTTCACCGCGTCGGACCGGCACACCACTCGCTCCCGGCCATCGGCGGGGCAGTGGTTTCGGACTCCATGGTCCAGCGCTCGCAGGAGGGTGCTCTTGCCGTGAAAACCGCCTCCGACAATGAGCGTGATCCCTTCAGGAATCCCCAATCCAGTGACCGGGCCGGCGTTAGGTGTTGGAAGGGTGACACGGAGTCGATCCGGGCTGCGGAACAGAACGGCCTCATCCGATCCGAGTGGTCGATCGTCCCGGCCGCTCAGGCGGGGCAGGAGGGCATCGTCGGCGACGAAGGCGACCAAGTGGTGTTCGGCCAGGGCGTCGCGAAGTGCCTCCTGGTCTTCATTGGTACGGGCTGCTTCGAGCAGGGACTCCGGCCCGTGTGCCTCCGCTCGGAGTGCGGCGGCCACCAGGCTGGGCAGTTCTTCGACCACGAGTCGGCGCGCGGCCTTTCCCAGAATCCGGCGGCCCTGGGCGGGGAGGCCCAGGTGAATACGCGCTTCGATCGAACCGGTCGCGTCGATCTGGACCGCGGTCTGGCAGGCTACCACCTGTCGGGGGTCGGCCATGCGGATCTCGCCTGACCTGCCGTTGCCATCAATGCGGTCACGGGAGCGGTTCTCGATAGCAGCCCGCGAAAATGCTCGGGCCAGCAACGCTGCCACTCCGAGTCGGCGAGATTCCGACCGCAGCAGCTCGGGAGCCAGCCCGACCCACTCGGCGGGCAGATGGAGGCGGACCCTGGACGGCGGCGCGAACGGGTCGGCCTGGACGTAGTCGAAATGCAGAGCGCCCATCGGCCAACTCCACTCTCCGGAGATGGACTTGTAGGCGCCGTAGGGTCGCCCCTCCAGCTGGCGAAGTGTGTGATCGAGCTGTTGCAGATCCCTCATCGGCGCGTCCCCCGCATATGCAATCCGGCCTTTGATCTTTCGAGTCGGCTCAAAGCTACTCAGAATGTGAGTGTCGTTCCCATGGTTGGATCGGCCATCATTCTCTGAATTGCCCGCCTCCTGAACTCGGCTGTTTTGCCATGCCCCGATCGATTTTCGTCACCAACTCGACATCAAGAATGGATGGCCGCCCGGCTGCATCGCCCGGAGCGGCTCAGGGATCTGCCGGCGCGCCCATCATCGCCTTCGCATTCGCGTGCCCGCTCATTGCGGTGGTTTCGTTCGCCCTTGCCGCCGCGTTGGCGATTGCGCCGTTCGCTCCGCTGCAGGCGCAGCAGGTGAATCGATCGAGCCGGGGCATGGTCTCGGCCGGGCAGCCACTCGCGGCCCAGGCGGGCGCCGACATGCTTGAGCAGGGCGGCAATGCGGTGGATGCTGCCGTTGCGGCGGCCTTCGCGCTGGCCGTGGTCGAGCCCAGCATGAGTGGCCTGGGCGGACGGGCGCAGATCCTGATCCGGACGCCAGATGGGGAGTATCACGGCATCGACGCGACCACGCAGGCGCCGGCGACCTACGATCCGGATACCGCGCCGCAGGCTGGATACGGCTATCCGACGATCGGCGTACCGGGCGTTCCCGCCGGGCTGTTGAAGGCCCACGCAGAATTCGGCTCGCTGCCACTTGCTGCCGTGATGGCTCCGGCCATCCGGCTGGCTGCCCAGGGCTTCACGATGCTTCCGGGAGAGGCGCGGCGTCATCAGGGCTCGGTCGAACAGCTCGCCGAGTTCGAAGGCTCCCGCCAATATTTTCTGCGCCCGGACGGCAGCGCGCACGAGGGCGGTGATCGCTTTGTTCAGTCAGATCTGGCCGCCACGCTACGGGCGATTGCCTCAGGCGGGCACGACGCCTTCTACCGCGGACCGATCGCGGAGAGAATGGTCGCCGACCTTCAGGCAAATGGCGCCGCCGTCACCATGCAGTCGCTGGCCGACTACCAGGCAGAGGCTTCGCGGATCGTGCGTGGAGAGTATCGAGGCTCCGAACTGATCGGGCTCTGGATTCCCTCCTTCGGCGCGATCACCATCCACGCCCTTCAGCTGTTGGGCACAGTGGACCTGACCCAGGCCAGCGAGGCCGAATGGGCGGCCGCTGTGGCCGAGGCCCTCCGTGTGGCCTACCTGGAGCGCCCCAATCAGGCCGACTGGTCCGACGCTGAGCGCCTGATGTCACAGGAGTGGGCCAACGAGCGGTCGGCGATGATGCGGCTCCCCGTCGGGATGCGGATGGGCGGCCTGCCGGTGCCCGCGCCACAGTCGGCGATTCCTCGGGCTGGTTCAGACGACGGGGCGGCCCCCCCCGCATTCACGCCGCCGCCCGCCTGGACGGCGGAGCCCGGCCATACCACGCATCTGACGGCCGCCGATTCGCAGGGCGGGATGGTCTCATTGACGCAGTCGCTGGGTCCAACCATGGGATCCAAGGTCGCCGCCCCCGGACTGGGCTTTCTCTACGCCGCCACCCTGGGTGGATACCTGGGGCGCATGGAGCCGGGCCAACGGGCGGGTTCGCACATCTCACCCTTCATGGTCGCGGCCGGCGGTGAGCCGGAACTCGCGCTGGGCGCAGCGGGCGGCGGCCGGATTCCGACGGCGATCGTAGCGGTGGTGTCACGCGTGATTGATCAGGGCATGCCGATTGGTGAGGCGCTGCGTGCGCCCCGTGTGGTGCCGGCGACGGGTTCGGCGTTCGAGGCCGGGGACGCGAACGCGCGTCCAGAGGTCGATCTCGAGACAAACACCGGCCTCGGCTTCGACGACCAGGCTGTGCGCGACTTCGAGGCCCTGGGCTTCACCGCCCGTCTGACCCCTCGGCCTGCCGCCTTCGGTCGCGTGCACGCGGTCTGGCGGGACCATGACTCCGGCGAGTGGGTCGGAGCCGCCGATCCCGATTGGGAGGGCGCGGCGATTGCGCCACCGGCGGCTTCATTCGATCGGATCCTGAGGGGAGGCCGTGTCCTGGACGGCACCGGCAATCCCTGGTTCTCGGCCGACGTCGGCATCACCGGTGATCGGGTCGCCGCCATCGGAAACCTCTCGGGCGCCGAGGCGGACGAGGTGATCGACGTTGCGGGCTACTACGTGACCCCGGGATTCATCGACAGCCATTCCCACTCCGGCCCGGGCTTGGCGAGTGAAGGGCTCAGCCACGCGCGTCCGCTCCTGGCCCAGGGAATCACCACCGTCTTCATCAACCCCGATGGCGGTGGCGAAGTGGATCTTGCCGAACAGCGCACCGACCTGATGGAGCATGGGTTGGGGGTCAACGTCGCTCAGCTGGTTCCTCACGGAGCCGTACTTAGCGCGGTGATGGGGTCAGAGAATCGGCTGGCCACCCCTGCTGAGCTTGAGCAGATGCGTGGTCTGGTTCGGACCGGAATGCGGGTCGGTGCTTTCGGCCTTTCATCCGGTCCGTTCTACGTTCCGGGGAGCTATTCCGACACCCACGAGTTGGTCGAACTGGGCAAGGTGGCTGGAGAATTCGGCGGGGCGTATACCAGCCACGTGCGGGACGAATCCAACTACACCATTGGTGTGGTCGCCGCCCTGGACGAGGTGATCACGGTCGCGCGCGAGGCCGGGATCCCGGGCGTGCACACCCACATCAAGGTGCTGGGGCCGCCGGTCTGGGGCTTTTCTCAGGCGCTGGTGCACCGGGTTGAGCAGGCGCGTGTGGCTGGAGTCGAGGTCTATGCGGACCAGTACCCCTATCCGGCCTCGGCGACCGGCCTGAGCGCCGCTCTCCTGCCGGCCTGGTCCATGGCGGGCGGGAACGATTCACTCATGGCGCGCTTCGATCGGCCGACCGACATGACGCGCATTCGCGCAGAGATGGTCGAGAACCTGGCACGGCGGGGCGGGGCTGACCGGATTCAATTTCGTCGGGTGACCTTTGATGAGTCGCTGGAGGGCAAGTTGCTTTCCGATGTGGCCTCCGACTGGGGCCTGGATCCCCTCGACGCCGCCATCCGCCTCTTTCGTGAAGGCCGGCCCTCGATCGTGTCCTTCAACATGCACGAAGACGACATCCGCCGACTCATGGACCAGCCCTGGACCATGACGGCGTCGGATGGAGATCTCGTGCCCTGGATGGAGGGCGTGCCTCATCCCAGAAGCTACGGGGCGTTTACGCGGAAGCTCGAGACCTACGTCAGAGAGGAAGGCGTCGTCTCCATTGAGGCCGCCGTGCGCTCAATGACCGGACTGCCCGCGCAGGTGTTCCGAGTAAAGGACCGAGGCGTACTGCGCGAGGGAGCTATGGCAGACATCGCCGTGTTCCGGCTGGAAGATCTGCATGAGAACGCCACCTTCACCGAGCCTCATCAACTGTCGGACGGGATGCACTGGCTCTTTGTGAACGGCGTCCCGGTCATCCGCGCGGGTGTGTTCAACGATGCGAGGCAGGGAAGAATCCTGAACCGCTGATCAGCTGTCCGAGCGCTTCCAGTCGAAGGACGGAGGCACCGGCGGCGGGTCGGTGCGGCCCCAGGTGAAGCCACCCTCGGGGGCAGAGGTCTGGGTGTCATCGTTCTCTCCCCAGACAAAACCGGGCTCGGGCTCAGGGCCGGCCTCTGCCTTCTGACCGCTCCAGATGAACCCGGACGGGTGGGCGGCCGGAGGTTCACCCGCGGGGCGAGGGGCCTGCTTCGAAGCCCACTCGAATCCGGAAGGATCGTCGGCGCGCCGCGAAGGTGTATCCGCCGACTGGGTCCCCCAGGCGAACCCCGGCCCCTGGGGAGCTCGGCGGTTCCACTGGAATCCTGATTCGTGCGACACCGGGCCCCGCTTCCGATCGAACTCAGGCCCCTTTCGTCCCAGCCTCTGCCAGCCGCAATGGCCGCACCAGCGCTTTTGAAGCCAGGTCTCCATCGCCCTCCGTCCAACGCGCGGTAGCGCCACAGGCGTCGTTCTGGCATCACATTCCGGGCACCGATGGCGCGCGGACATGTGCCGGTAGCCCCAACCGACCAGGACGGCCAGAAGGGCGATGGTGAAACCGAAAATGAAGGGAGTCAGTGGCATGAACACTAAAAGCGGGATGAATCAGCGTAACTATCAACGCTAAACCATCTCGCATTCAATCGTCCACCCTTTTCTTGCCCGGTTGTGCGATGGTGCGGGAAGGCTGGCGCTTCAAGCGGCGGATGCCGGTCGCCGGAACGACGCCTGACTCGCCTGCTGGCGATGTGCGGTCGTACCTTGGCTCGAATCGACCGTTGATCACCGCTCACTGCAAACCCGATCCTTCATGAAACCGCTGTGCAGCCTGGCCCTGTCCCTTCTGCTGTTTGCCCTTCCGGCAGCCGCGTACGCGCAATCGAATGACGCGCTGAGTCGCGAGCTGGACGCCTACTGGGGCGAAGTGTCGCGGACCGTGGGCGCGGGCGATGCCGCCGGTTACGGCGCCCTGTACCATCCCGATGCGGTGGTCGTCACGCTGGGCCGGACCCAGCTGATCTCCGATGCCCTGGCCGGGTGGCAGCAGGGTTTCGATGACACGGCAGCAGGCAGAATGCATGCCGGCGTCGAGTTCCGGATCACGAATCGGCGGGCCAGTGCGAACGCCGCTTTCGATACCGGGATCTTCCGGTACGTCTCTCGTCCGCCAGGAGGGCAGGAATCCGTGGCGATGGCGCACTTCGAAGGACTCATGGTGAAAAAGGATGGCCGTTGGCTGATGACCATGGAGAACCAGAAGGAGACCGCGACGGAAGCCGAGTGGGCCGCGGCAGGGGGCGGCATGTGAAACGGGCCGGCCGGAGACTTTGACCATGACCCCCAGAACCACCCCGTTCCACGACCTGGTCGCCCCCTTCAACCAGACCGGCATCTGGAAGCACTGGTCCGGTTATCTGGTGGCGCCCCAATACCAGTACTCACTGACTACCGAGTACTACGCCATCCGAAATGCGGTCTCTCTCCTCGATACCTCGCCGCTCTTCAAGTACCGGTTCACCGGGGCGGGAGCGCGAACACTTCTGGAACGAGCACTGGCCCGTGACATCGGCGGGTGCGGGATCGGTCGGGCGCAGTACACCTGCTGGTGCGACGACGGCGGCTACGTGGTTCAGGACGGGATGATCATGCAGGTGGCCGAGGGCGAGTACTTGCTTACGGCCGCCGAGCCGGCGCTGCGTTGGTTCAGGCAGATTGCGCGGGGAGCCGCAACGACAGCAACTGGCGGGGCCGGATCGACCGAGAAGTCGGAAGCCTCGGCGATCGGCAAAAGGCACTCCGGTGGGACAGGCGCGGCGGCGGTCGGCGGCGGGCGCGGTCGAATCGCCGACGTCACCATCGACGACATCTCGACTGACTTCGGCATCCTTGCACTCCAAGGACCTCACGCCCACAACGTCATCTGCCAACTGACCGAGGACGCTACGCCGCTCCGATATTTCGGGGTGACACAAACCACGATCGCCGGATGCGACGTCACGGTGTCACGCACGGGTTACACCGGCGATCTCGGCTATGAGATCTGGGTTCGCAGGGGCGATGCCGCGCCCGTCTGGAACGCCCTGATGGCGGCAGGGAAGGGCTACAACCTGACCCCCATCGGAACCACGGCCATGAAGATGGCGCGGGTGGAGGCTGGCCTCCTTCTGTTGGGTACCGACTTCCACTCTTCGCGCTTCGCCTGGGTGGACGCGGAGCGCGAGACCCCTCACGAACTCGGGTGGGGCTGGATGTTTCGAAAGCTGGATCACGACGACCGCCACTTTATCGGGCGTGAGGCGATCGAGCGGGAGATCGCCTTTGGGACAAGTCGCTGGACCACGGTCGGGGTTGCAGTCGACTGGCACGACTACGAGCGCGTCTATACCGAGGCGGGGATTCTGCCGCCCCGGCACGAACTCTACGCGGAGTCGACCATGAACATTTACCGACGCGGCAAGAAGGAGTGGGACTACGCCGGGTACGCCAGCAGCTTCCTGACGTCATCGCTGCTCCGACAGCCGCTCGCGATCGCCAAACTGCCACGTGATCTGGCTGCCCCGGGGAGTGAGGTGGATCTGGAGGTCCAGGTGATCCGGCAGCCGAAAAACGTGGTGGCTCGAGTGGAGGCGCTCCCCTTCTTCAACCCGCCCCGCAGAACCGCTCCGATCGTCGAGCCCTGGGACGGTGTTACTGAGCTGATCGGAAAGGGGGATGCGCAATGAACACGGGACGTTACGACGCCATCGTCATCGGGGCAGGGCACAACGGACTGGTCAACGCCGCGTACCTGGCCCGGGCCGGACTGAAAACGCTCCTGCTTGAAGGCCGTCATCTGGTCGGCGGGGCCGCCATCACCGAGGAGCTGATCCCCGGCTATCGCTTCACGACCTTCTCGTACGCCCTCAGCCTGATGCGCCCTGATGTGGTACAGGATCTGGATCTTGTAAAGCACGGGATGATGGTGCTGCCGATGGCGAACACCTTCCAGCCCGGACTTGATGGCGAGTACCTGTTCCTGGGCGCAGATGCCGATGCCAACTACCACGAGATCGCCCGGCATTCGATCGAGGACGCCGAGGCCGCACGCGATCTGAACCACCGCATCGCCCGACTGTGCCGCGCGCTCAAGCCGTGGATGGACCGCATCCCGCCCAATGCGCTCAGTGACGATCCCGCCGAGATCACCGCGCTCGAGGAACTGAAGTCGTACATGGAGGGCCTGGACGCCGATGTGCGCGAGATGTGGCACAAGTTCGCCAACTGCAGCGCCGCTCAGATTCTGGACGAGTACTTCGAGAACGACCTGGTCAAATCGCTCTACGCATCGAGCGGAATCATCGGCAGCCGCATCAGCCCCACCGATCCGGCATCGGGACTGGTCTGGCTCTTCCACAAGATGGGTGACTACGACGGCATCCCGGGCGAGTGGGGATTCCACAAGGGCGGCAACGGCGGCTTCACCCAGGTGCTGGCTCGGGCTGTGGAGGCGTTCGGGGGTGAGATCCGGACCCGGGCCGGTGTGACGCAGGTGTTGTACGAAGAGGACGAAGGGGAGTCAGGCGGCCTCAAGGCGATTGGAGTCGGGCTTCGGGATGGCACCGACATACATGCCGATCTGGTGGTCAGCGCGCTCGATCCCAGACAGACTTTTACCCGCCTGGTCGACCCGGCTGACCTGCCCGAAGATCTGGTCCAACACATCGCCGACTACAAGTTCCAGGGCAGTGCCGCCAAGGTGAACTTCGCGCTCTCAGAAGTGCCGACCTTCCAGGGCCTCGAAGGCCGTGAGGACATTTTCCGCGGCTTCACCAACCTGGGTCCTTCGATTCAGTATCTGGTCGATGCGTTTGCCGATTGCGATTCGGGGACCTTCAGTCGGCGGCCATTCCTGGACTGCTGTGTTCAATCCACGATCGACCCCGACATGACCCCGGCGGGCAAGCACATCATGAGCTGCTTCGTCATGTACGCGCCCTACCACCTGGCCGAGAGCGACTGGGACACGCAGCGCGAGAATCTGGGCGATGCGGTTCAGGCCACTATCGAGGAGTTCTTTCCGGGATTTGGCGAGCTGATTCTGCATCGCGAGATCGTCACCCCGCTCGACATCGAACGCCTGATAGGCCTGACCGAAGGCAACATCTTTGCCGGCGAGCTCTTTGAGTCGCAGCTGTTCCTGAACCGTCCTGCGCCAGGCTGGAATCAGTACCGGACGCCGATCGCGGGCTACTACCAGTGCGGGTCCGGGACGCATCCGGGTGGCTGTGTGACCGGCGGGCCGGGCAGGTTGGCGGCTCAACAGATTCTGCGGGACCGGAGCGCCCGAACGACCAGCCCGACGACCAGCCCGACGAGCGGCCCAGCCAGCGGCGATCAAGAGACGACTTCATGACCGAATTCGAATACCTGGCCGTACTGGTCTCCATCGTCCTCGGGCTGGGAGTCACCCATCTGTTGGCCGGCGTGGGCCGCATGATCCACCGCCGCGAAGTGGATACGATTGACCCGCTCCACGCGATGTGGACCGCGTCGACCTTCTGGGTTCTGATCCTGAACTGGTGGGTCTTTTTTCAGGCTCAGTCGTTCGATACCTGGAGTTTTGAACTCTTCATCGTGGTGATTCTCTGGTCGGTATCCTATTTCATGCTGGCCATGATTCTCTTCCCGCCCGACCTGAAGGACGGCGAAGCCTATGGGCAGATATTCGAGAAGAACCGCAAATGGTTCCTTTCGATCTTTGTTGTCGCTTCATTGGTCGACGTTCTCCTGACATCCATGCGTGGGGACCTGTTCGATCCCCCTGCATACCTTCCCTTCGTGCTGCACTTCGTGGGTCTGGGGCTTCTCGGGATCTTCGTCTTCGATGTCCGCCTGAATGAGGGAGATTTCACGACGTCCGTCTTGGGGCTCAATGGCTCCTACTCGTTCTCGCCGCGAGTGTACCTGCAGGCGAACATCCAGTACAACGACGACACCGAAGACATGGGCACGAACATCCGCTTCGGCTGGCTTGATACCGCCGGTACCGGGCTCCTGATCAGCTACAACGACGCGGAACACCTTGGCGATCTGCTTACGACCGGTTTCGGTCGGGGGCCTCGGGCCAGGCAGCTGGTGATCAAGTACAGCAAGCTGCTCGAGTTTTCGAGATAGGACGGAATCAGGGCTGGCTCTCCACTGCCTGGTCAGGCTTGAGGACCGGACCGCAAACTCCGAGCTTTGAAGTGCTGTTCTGGCCGTCGGCCCCTACCGGCGGGCATCCAGATCTTTCAGTCAGGAATACCGATGGGCGCGATTCGCGACTTCATGGAGAAGCACTACCTGCACTTCAACGCCCGCGAGACCGTCGCGGCTGCGAGGGCTTGGGAGGAGCATCTGGCCGCGGGTGGCAAGATGTTGGTGACGCTGGCCGGAGCCATGTCGACCGGTGAGCTGGGCATCATCCTGGCGCGCATGATTCGCGAAGGAAAAGTCCACGCCATCTCGTGCACCGGCGCCAACCTTGAAGAGGACGTCTTCAACCTGGTCGCGCACGACGAGTACGAGATCATCGAGGACTGGCGTGCGCTCTCGGCCGCCGATGAGGTGGCCCTGTACGACCGCGGCATGAACCGCGTCACCGACACCTGTATTCCCGAAGACGTCATGCGTCATCTGGAGCGCAGGATGATCGAGCGCTGGTCCGCCGCCTGCGACAGCGGGGAGCGGAAGTTCCAGGCCGAATTCCTCTTTGACCTGCTGAAGTCCGGAGAGTTGGAGGAGTTCTACCAAATTGATCCCGCCAACTCGTGGATGCTGGCTGCCGCCGAAATGAACATCCCGGTCTGGAGCCCCGGCTGGGAGGACTCCACGCTCGGTAACATGTTCGGCGCCAACGTGGTCATGGGGAATGTGGCCCATCATCAGTGCGTCAAATCCGGCACCGAGCAGTTCGCCGACCTGATCCACTGGTACAAGGCCAATCACGGCGCCGGAAAGGCCCCCTCGGTCGGATTCTTTCAGATCGGTGGTGGTATCGCCGGCGACTTCGCCATCTGCACCGTGCCCTCGATCATTCAGGACATGCAGGAAGACATCCCGTTCTGGGGCTACTTCGCGCAGATCACGGACGCCACCACCTCGTACGGTGGCTACTCCGGGGCCCCGCCGAACGAGAAGATCACTTGGGGAAAGCTCGATGCAGAGACGCCCAGCTTCTTCATCAACTCCGACGCGATGATTGTGGCGCCTTTGATCTTCGCGTACGTGTTGGGCGACTGAGAAGTCCCGATGCGGAGACAGCCCGCGGCACCCTCCTGTACCTCACCGAGTTGAAGCCATGAATCGTCGACGTCCTTTTCGTTCAGTCGTTCATGCGGTGCTGGTTGCCGCGGTGTTCTCCCTGTGTCTTGCTCCGCACTCGGCTCAGCTGGCCGCACAGGATCGCGGCCCGGCTTCACTGACCATCGCCGAGGTCATGGAGGCGATCCGGCCCGAGGAATGGCGCTCGCTTGATCCCGCCAACACGGTCTACATCAATCTGCCTGGTGGGCAGGTCATTCTGGAGCTGGCCCCCGATATTGCACCCTGGCACGTCGAGAACATCAAGCTGATGATCCGGGGCGGGCACTTTGATGGCGGAGCGATCAATCGGGCGCAGGACAATTACGTGGTCCAATGGGGGACCCGACGCTTGGCCGAGGGCGAGACCTGGGCCGCCGGGATCGAATCGCCGCTGCAGGCTGAGTTGGAATTCCCGCTCGCTGGGCTGCCCTTCACACCCACCCCCGATCGGGACGTCTACGCGCCCCAGGTCGGTTTCGTGAAGGGCTTTGCCGTGGGCCAGGATCCAGCGACCGGGCAGGGATGGATGGCCCATTGTTACGGGGCGATCGGTGTCGCCCGGAGCAACGACCCGAACTCCGGAAGCGGGGCCCAGCTCTATGCCGTGATCGGCCACGCCCCCCGCCATCTGGATCGAAACCTCAGCATGGTCGGCCGGGTCGTGAGCGGAATGGAGCACCTGTCCGTCATGCCTCGTGGTGGGGCCGCGCTGGGCAGGTACGAGACCCGCGACGAATGGGTCTACTTCGAGTCGGTCAGGCTCGGGAGCGACCTTCCGGCGAACGAACGGACAGACATGCAGTTGCTGCGTACCGACTCCCAGTCGTTCAGGGATCTGATCATGGCCACGCGCTCACGGACCGAGGAGTTCTTTGTGCACCCGACCGATCGGATCGACGTCTGCAACGTGCGGGTGCCGGTACGGTAGGTGACGATTAGGTTGCGGTGGGGGCACGACTGCGCGTATTCGTCAGGCACACTAAATGGAACCGTTAGATAGCGCAGAGCGTCGCGACCGCTTTGTTCCTCTGGGGCGAAGGGGAACGACGGTGGGTCTAACAACGTAGGAATCCCTAGGTTCGGCGCACCCACTGGCAGGGGCTTTCCATGAAAAGGTGGCTGAAGCGCATCCGTGGCGCACTCGGCATAGGGCTGACTTGGGCAGCGGCATGGGTCGGCTTCGGCTCCATCGTTGCTCTGGTGGGGGGAAGCGGGCTTAGCGAACTGCTGCTGAGGTCCGCCCTCCTTGGTGGGGCGGGCTTTATCGGCGGTTCCATCTTCTCGGTGGTCCTGGGGATTGCGGAAGGCCGCCGTAGGTTTGACGAGATGTCGCTTCCCCGCTTCGCCGGGTTGGGGGCTGTAGGAGGTTTTCTCATAGCGGCGCCCTTGGTGGCCCTGTCGGTAGTCGCTGGGGGGACGCCGAATGCCTTCCTTTCGCTAGCCGTCATTTCACTGATGGGTGCGGGCTCCGCAGCTGGTTCCCTCGCACTAGCCCGAAGGGCTGACGACAGAGAGTTGCTCGATGCTGGTGAAGGTATTGCCGAGATCGGAATGACTGATGAGGAGAAGCACCAACTGCTCGGGAAGTAGGGAACCTGTCCTATTGGATTGGCCAAGGCGAAGAAACCGACCCGCCTGCTAGGCGACGAGTTGGCTCCCGACCGCGCTATCTAACAAGCAATTGCTGCTGGCGGGGAAAGCATCTTAGTCGCACACTACGTGTGCTGTTGGCACCTAGGCTCGCAGCAGAACTGCAGAGCCGTTAGATGTCGCAGAACGAACGTCAGTCGGCACTTGGTGCCGCGCGTGGTAGACTCACCATCATAGACCTAAATTGAGCGATTGGGGTGGGCGAGCAACAAAAACGCACCGGGGGTCGAGGGCATGGCAGCGGTGAGGGTCGAAGCGGGTTGACGGGCCGGTATTCGGGCTGTTCTGGGGCGACGGTGAGCACCCTTGGGGCCCA
>JBDNHE010000218.1:0-3375 GCA_041688945.1 Gemmatimonadota bacterium
GTGATCGGAATCACCTATGTGGTGGCCTCTGCGGCCGTGATCCTCATCGCAGGCTTCAGCGCCGAGGGCGCGGAACACATCAAGGAGACGCTCACCGGTACGCTCATCTGGGTCGACTGGCCGACCATCGGCAAGATGTCCGGTGCGTACGCCCTGGTCGGGCTCTTCCACTGGGTGTTTCGGCGTCGGCTGCTGGCCATCACCTTCACGCCGGAACGGGTCGGGAACCTGCGACTCTGGGACTTCCTTTTCTATGTCAGCTTCGGCGTGGCAATCAGCTTTTCGGTCGAGGTGGCCGGGGTGCTGATGGTCTTCAGCAGCCTGGTCATTCCCGCAGTCATCGCCTTCCTCTTCACCGATCGCTTTCGAACCGCGCTTTTCCTGGCCTGGGCCAGCGGCTCGATCGCCGTGGTCGGAGGTATCGTCGCATCGTTTTACTGGGACGTGGCCACCGGTCCGCTCCTGGTCTGTGCCTTCGGTGCCGTCCTGATCGTGGCGTTCATGATTCGGTCCCTGGTGGGGGCCCGGCCCGGCACGAAGGTGTATGTTGCGCTTCTGGATGAGGGGGAGGTGGGGGGAGAGGGGTAGGGCGCAGGCGCGGATCACCACGTCATCCTGCCGTGTGAGGGAGACCGCGATCCGGGGCGAAACCATGCTGGCGGTGGCCGTTACCGATCGGGTCAGGTGACCGGCGTGCCTCGCTTGTTGTCGGAGATCGGGAGTTAAGTGAAATCGCCAGAAACGGTGTGCCGACCATGCGGTGGGTAGTACCGTTGCGGTCCTGAACTTGTGTCCCGCACGTTGGGGCTTCCGGTGCTCTGGTCGGGTATCGAACCGGTAGGCACATGGTGTCTAGCTAGAACACGCTACTCCCGTGGGGTGGCCCCACTCCATCATTGGCCGAAGCTTAGGAATTGGTCGCAGTGTGCCGGATTGGGCGATCGGGAGGAACTCTTCGCCTTGGAAGAGCGGAACCTCCGAAGGCGGGCGGAATCGCATACAGCAAAGCAGGCGGAACTGCACCGGCGCTGGCGGGCGATTGACTCGAAGGACCTGCACTGACAGGCGGTCGCCCGTCTCAATCCACGGTGCCAGATCACTAGCTAGGTACCTCGGAAGGTAGCCGAGGAAATAGACGTCTTGGTCGTACTCGCCGGTTGTGCGGAGCATTAGGGCGTTCCGATCGGACGCATTCTGAAAATCCTTCACAACTAGGACCTGTTCTCCATCCTTCAACAATTCGGCGCGATGAGATGCCGCGGTCGGCATGTGACCCAGTCCGTGCGCAAAGAAATGGATATGAAGGGTCCCTCCTTCGTCACGTTCGGGAAGTGGAAACAGCTCCAAGGAATCCGTCATCCGGGAGCCACCACTCTGGGCGAGAAGTGCAACCGGATCGTCGGAGTCGTTGTGCGGACTGACCCAATTCACGAAGTCGCCAAACTCGGGTCGCGAGCGGGAAAGCAATCGATTGGCAAAGAACGGGAAAAGCCTTTGCGAGCGGTAACTCACATGTAGATCAGGGAATGCTGAGAACGGTACAAAGCCAGAATCGGATGCCTGTAGAGCGCCGCGTGTATAGTCGAACTCGAAGGCGTGATTGACGCTCATGAGCCGACCAACAGTGAACCAGCTGCGCTCAGTCGGGCTTTGCCAAGCCACGAACAGGCTATTCATAGGGACTCGCATAAAGTGGTGATTGAGCGTCGATTGTACGAAAGGAATCGCACGGCAAACTCCTTTTGTTCTGGGGCCATCCGGTCTCGAGGCACCTCGTCCAAGAGATTCTCAAACGTCCCCGTGTCAAGCCTGGCAACCCTAGTACACCAGACTTTCGCCGCCGCTGGCGTGATCCTAGCCGCCTCCCGAAACGCTTCAATCGGCGAGAGAGGCCCACTGTCATCCGCGTCTAAGTATAGTGCCGACTTGGCACGCCTCGCGTACGCCTCAACCGTGAAGCCGTCGTCTTTGGTCCGGAGCCGCTCACGAACACGATCTAGTGGCTCATTGCGTCCCAGGCTAGAAGCGTGGTCAAATGTGGGTGCCATGTAGAAGGTCGACCCACTGGATGTGTCCCGTCCAGGGACCTCTACAACCGCCCAGTTCTCATGATGTCTGTCCGTGTTACCTACGAGCGCATCCAGCAATAGATAGCCACAGAATAGGTCCACGCATGACTCGATTCCATCCGGGGGTGTCCATCCCCTCGGCATACCGGCGTTCCGGCTCTCAAGCGCATCGCAGACAGCCGAGACGGTATGGAGTGGCGTGCGATAGTTGGTGCTCTTGGTTTCGTAGTCGGGGACGATATTGATTAGCAACTCGTTGCCGTGGATCAGCTGCTCCCCGTCGCTAGTCATACGTGGTGAAACGACCCCCCTCCCTTGCTTCCATGTCGCGAGCTCATAGGTCGCGTGTGGGAGTCCGAGCACCGAGGCAACCTGTTCGGCGACCTTCTCAGCCCAGTCCTCACCAGATCCGGATCGGACTGCCTTGAAGAGGCACGGGCCGTATTCGCCCAGTTCGAACCAAAACTTCGGCTTGCTACCCATTGGTTCAACCGCGTCGCCGGTCTCGACCGTTACATCAACGATTCTGTACATCGTGAAAACGTATCGGAGCTGGGGTCCGCCGGCTACGTAGAGTGTTCTAACGGATCTTCGCGGACGAGATCGTGCGTCCACGTGGTCCGAATCGCCGTCAGATAACAAACATATCTGGACTCCTCCCTTGGGCAGGATATGTACGCGTAGCAGTTTTTACCACATGAGCAGCTTCTCCTGATTTCAGGCTGCAGGTGAATGTGCGATGGTCCGAGGTCGACTGCAGTCGTATCTCCGGCCCATGAGTGAGCGCATGAAGCGCTCTGGCCACGATGGAAAATCGCGAGCGGGGTGCCTATCGTTGCCACGTCCCTTTCCAGGACAGGTTTGTTATCGGCGCGTCCCCGTTTCGGTCAGACCGGTGGGCCATCGTTGTGTTCACCGAGCAGCTCGTTTCGTGTGACAGACGGTTCTCCTATGCGGGTTTTCGGGTCTGGAAGGGACGTTCATCTCTCCACACCCGCCAACAGATGCGAGCGAATTTATTGGCCAGCGCGACGGCCGCGAGGTTGTAGCTTCGGTGGGCTCGGATCTTCAGTGCCCAGGTCCGGATGTCGTCGGGATCCTCGGTGATCATGCCGGCTCGAAGGGCGGCACGGGCGCCCTGGATGAGCATCATGCGGAGGTGGGAGGATTCGCCCGTCCCGCAGGAGGCCGTGATCGGAATCACCTACGTGGTGGCCTCTGCGGCCGTGATCCTCATCGCAGGCTTCAGCGCCGAGGGCGCGGAACACATCAAGGAGACGCTCACCGGTACGCTCATCTGGGTCGA
>JBDNHE010000219.1:0-4574 GCA_041688945.1 Gemmatimonadota bacterium
CCGGCGCCGACATCACCGAGTTCGCCGCCCGCACGGCCGACGAACAGCGCGAGGTCTACAGTCACCGCCGCATCTATGAGACGGTTGCCGACTTCCCGAAGCCTGTGATCGCGGCCATTCACGGCTTCTGCATTGGGGGCGGATCGGAGTTGGCTCTGGCCTGCGACGTTCGGGTCGGCGATCGCTCCTCCCGGATCAGCCAGGCCGAGGTCCGGATCGGCCTCCTCCCGGGTGGAGGCGGTACTCAGCGCCTTGCCCACCTGGTTGGCCGAGGTCATGCGACGATCATCTCGCTGACCGGTGACTTCGTCGAAGCCGAAGAGGCGCTCCGCATCGGCTATCTGGATGTGCTGGTAGAGGTAGGCGAGCACCTGAACCATGCCCTTGATCTGGCCGGCCGAATGGCGCGCTGGAGCAGCGTCTCGCTCAGGTTGGGCAAGCAGGCGATTCGCAACGCCTTTGAGATGCCGCTGGCTGAGGGCGTCGAGGCCGAGAAGGAATTGTTCCTGGAAGCCTTCGCCTCCGAGGATGGCCGCGAAGGCGTGAAGGCCTTTGTCGAGAAGCGGAAACCCGAGTTCAAAGGACGCTGACCATGACCGCTCGAGCCGCTGGCAGACTGACATTCGGCTTCCTCATCGTGATGACCGCCGCAGTCACGTGGCCCGGGGTTGTCTACTTCAATAGGATCGAACCGCGCATTTTTGGGCTCCCGTTCAATTTTGCCTGGGTGGCGGCCTGGATTGTTCTCGGCTTTGCCATCTTGGGGCTCCTGGAGTGGACCGTGACCCGCGAAGAGGACGCCGCTGACCGGTCGGCTGGAAGGGAGCGCTGATGGAACGCTGGCAAGTTGTCACCGCGATTCTGGCCGTCTACCTGGCGATCACGCTCGGCATCGGGCTCGCATCGGGTCGGAAGGCATCAAAGAGCGTCGCGGGCTACGTGGCGGGCGACCGCGATTTCGGTCTCCTGGTCATGTACTTCGTGACAGGCGCGTCGGTGTTCAGTGCCTTCGCCTTCCTGGGCGGGCCCGGCTGGGCGTATTCCCGCGGTGCGGCGGCATTCTACATCCTGTCGTACGGGGTGCTTGGCATGATCCCCTGGTACTGGGTCGGCCCAAAAGTTGCGGCCGTCGGTCGGAACAGGGGCTTTGTAACCCAGGCCCAGTTGATCACCGGACGCTTCCCTTCCCGCTCCTTCTCGATCCTGATCGCGGTGCTCTCGATCGCCGCGTTCATCCCCTACATCACGCTGCAGATGAGGGGTGCCGGGATCGTGATCGAGTCCGTGACGGAGGGGCACATTCCCCTCTGGATGGGTGCGGCGCTGGCTTACGGAATCGTCATCCTGTACGTGCTCTCGTCAGGAGTGGCCGCCGTTGGATGGACGAACACGTTCCAGGGAATCTTCATGGTGGTGATCGCCTGGACGCTGGGGCTGTATCTGCCTCACCGGATCTACGGCGGAATCGGGCCCATGTTCGATCGGATCATCGCCGAACGACCGGACCTGCTCAGCCTGCCCGGACTGACCGCATCGGGGGATCCCTGGAGTTGGGGGGGATACTCGTCCGCAATTCTGGTGAGCGCCGTGGGGATTTCAATGTGGCCTCACCTGTTCATGAAGGCCTTCACGGCGCGTGACAGCCGCACTCTTCGCCGGACCGTCGTCCTCTTCCCGACCTTTCAGCTCTTTCTGATTCCGGTCTTTTTGATCGGCTTTGCCGGCGTCCTCTTCATCGACCCCGCTTCCATCGCGGGCACGGACTTCGTGCTTCCCGAAATGATCCTGAGGACGGACCTTCCCGCCCTCGTGGTGGGCCTGTTCTGTGCCGGGGCGCTCTCCGCATCGATGTCCACCGGGGACGCGCTGCTCCATGCCGCCGCCTCAGTCGCGGTCGAGGACGGAATCGGACCACTGAGGAAGCTCACAGACGCGGCAGCCACGCGGCTGATCCGGATCCTTGTGGTGGTGGTTGGATTGATCTCGTACTGGTTCGCGCTGGACGAGGACTCATCCCTGGTCGTCCTGCTGCTGACCTCGTACGGCATCATCGCCCAGTTGGCGCCTCCGGTCCTGGCTGCGCTCTACTGGCCCCGGGCAACCACGGCCGGCGCCGTTTCGGGGATGGTGGCGGGATCGTCGGCAGCCGTCTTCTTCTACGCCAACCCGAATCTGCGGATCTTCGACTTGCATGAAGGTCTTCTGGGGCTGGGGGTGCACCTGATCGTGCTGATCGGCGTGAGTCTGGCGACCTCCCCCCAGGACAAGTCGCACGTCGATGCCTTCCTGACACCTGAGGGACTCTGATGTCGGAGGCTGAGGCACGACTGGATCAGATGCGATCCCGGATTCTCGAGGTGGACGAAGCCCTGGTGCGGCTTGCGGGCGAACGGCTCGAACTGGTGCTTTAGATCGGCCGGGCCAAGCCGGAGATGGGCAAACCGGTGCTTGATCCGGGCCGGGAGGCAGCGGTGGTTCGCCGGGCGTCCGAACGCGCCCGTGAACTCGGAATCGATCCGGAACTCGTGCGCGACCTGATCTGGCGAATCATTGACGCGGCTCGTCAGGCGCAGGAAGGCCACAGCACTTGGGGTCCACCCCCACCGCTTCAGTCAGAAGACGACACCAGCAACGGCTGAACCGTGACTCGAACGTCAGCCACATCAGTCGCCAGCACCGCCCTCGCGCTCCAGTGACACCCAGATCCGATCACCGGGGCCGACCAGCCCGACCCGGAATGGCCGCTGCAGGTCGCCATCGGCGTCATAGGTCTCCACCTCGATTCGGGCGTCGTTCGGGACTCCGCATGCAGCCCAAGCGCCCCGTTCATCAACCGGAACCTCAACGCCGCGCCAGTGCTCGGCCACTCCCCCCGCGGCATCGAAGTTGACGGCACTCCACCGGACTCTGACCTGGCCTCCGCCTGCTGGAAGCCCGTTCTCATCGCGCAGCAGACCGCCCACGATGGCCGGTTCGCCGGACCGCGAGAAGGGCGATTCGATCTCCAGGAGCGCGTGGCCCTCGCATCGTGAAGCCAGAACGGACGCCCGGTCGGGATATCGCAGAACTCCGGCATCAACTACGTCACCGGCGCTGACCTCGACCACGACGGACGGAGCCGGAATCCCGAGGTCAGCACGTACGGGATGTTCTACGACCAGACTGTAAGTCCCCGGCCGGACGCCCTCGATCACAAAGCTCCCGTCCACAGCGGTGGTCGTGGACGCCCCCGCTCCCGAGAGATAGGCGATGGCACCTTCGAGTGGCCCGATCCCCGTCGTATCCTGGACCACTCCGCGCGCCGCGCCCAGCCGAAGTGAGTATGAGATCTGGCTCCTTCCAGCCTCCTGGGGTCGGGCCGCAAGGACGACACCCCCCACCTCGACAACGGCGTCGAGGAAGCGCTGCGTAACATCGCCGGATGGATCCACCTGGTGCCCGACCCGGGGCATGCGGATGCTCCACTCCCGAACAATCCACCCGCCGGTCTCAAGCCCCTCGAACTTGACCAGCCCCCCCAGTGAGACCCTACTGATCTGTCGTTCGAGGGTGCGGGCGCGGGCGATCAGGCCGGAAAGGTTGGTATACTCGAATTCGAGCCGATCCAGAAAGCCCGTTCTGTCCAGCCAGATCGTCCCCTCTACATCCGGGAGTTCGCGGCCGGGCGCCGGCTCGAACTCGAGCCCGAGGCGATCGTCTTCGCGAACCGTGCGGAAGCAGTGAGTCCGAAGAAAGCTGTCAGAGAGCAGAACCGAAGCGTCCGGTGCGTAATAGGAGAGATCGTCCCCGTCGCCGATGACGAAGCCAAGCGCTTCCAGCGAATCGGCGGAGATGCTGCGAAACGCTCCTTGGCCCGAACGGAACACCGTGTCTCTTACCTCTGACACGATGCTGCGCCCGTCGCGTTGGTACTGGCGCTCCCAAACCTCCGACGTGTAGTCGTAGAGGCCCAGTTCCTCGCTCCACGATGCAACCTCAAGAGCCTTCCGGGCCTCGGCCCATACAGCAACCGTCCGGCCCGCGTCGCCACGGAGGTCACAGCGCTGTTCCCCGGAGACCGACAGCCCCTCAAGCGAGATCACCTCGGCCATCAACTCGAGTTCACGGGCCACCACCTGGCCGGCAACAAGTTCAAAGGGCTCAGAAAGCGTACCGTCGATGCCGATCCGCTCCGCCTTCAGTCGGTAGGCACCGGCGGGCGCGCGAAGGACGAACTGGCCATTCAGCGCGGAAAGCGCACCGGCCACCCGATCCCCGGTCGAGTCCACCAGCGTCACAAAGGCACCTGACACCGGCAGCCGGCTCGTCTGATCAATAGCCGTACCGACGATGGTGGCCGGACGAGCATCCACCTGCGCGTCGACCCCACGCCCTGTTGCCAGAATCAGGGCAAGGAGCGCGGGGCCGAAGTACAGACGGAGCAGACGCATCATGCGCCGGCGTCCTGAGTTGCGTCAGCCGTCATCCGTGAGATTCGTCCCCCAGGGGCCACCCCCAAGAGAAGCGACCACCAGCTGCGTAGAGCCAATCGGGATCCTCAGAGCATACGCTCCGCCCGGTGGAGTCATACCACG
>JBDNHE010000220.1:0-4472 GCA_041688945.1 Gemmatimonadota bacterium
AGTGGTTGGTCCATCCCGGTCCTCTCGTACTAGGGATGGCTCTCCTCAACATTCCGACGCCCACGACGGATACAGACCGAACTGTCTCACGACGTTCTGAACCCAGCTCATGTACCACTTTAACGGGCGAACAGCCCGACCCTTGGGACCTTCTCCAGCCCCAGGATGTGATAAGCCGACATCGAGGTGCCAAACCGCCCCGTCGATATGAACTCTCGGGGGCGATAAGCCTGTTATCCCCGGCGTACCTTTTATCCGTTGAGCGATGGCCCTTCCATGCGGAACCACCGGATCACTAAGGCCTACTTTCGTACCTGCTCGATCCGTCGATCTTGCAGTCAAGCTCCCTTCTGCCTTTACACTCTACGCGCGATTGCCGACCGCGCTGAGGGAACCTTTGCGCGCCTCCGTTACTGTTTGGGAGGCGACCGCCCCAGTCAAACTACCCGCCTGCCACGGTCTCCGAGGAGGATTCACTCCCCTGGGTTAGAGCCTCAATATCATAAGGGTGGTATTTCACCTTGCGACTCCCCAACCCCTGGCGAGGCTGGTTCATAGTCTCCCACCTATTCTACACGTGTGGTATCAAGACCCAATGGCAGGTTGTAGTAAAGGTGCACGGGGTCTTTTTGTCCTGTCGCGGGTACTCGGTATCCTCACCGAGACTCCAATTTCGCCGAGCTCACGGAGGAGACAGTGGGGAAGTCGTTACGCCATTCGTGCAGGTCGGAACTTACCCGACAAGGAATTTCGCTACCTTAGGACCGTTATAGTTACGGCCGCCGTTTACCGGGGCTTCAATTCAGAGCTTCGCCGAAGCTAACCCCTCCTTTTAACCTTCCGGCACCGGGCAGGCGTCAGTGCCTATACGTCGTCTTAACGACTTTGCAGACACCTGTGTTTTTGCTAAACAGTCGCTTCCCCCGATTCTCTGCGGCCCGCTTCAGCTCCCTCCGCAATGGAGTTCACCTAACACGGGCTCCCCTTCTCCCGAAGTTACGGGGACATTTTGCCGAGTTCCTTCTCCGTGGATCACTCGAGCACCTTAGGCTTCTCGCCTCGCCTACGTGTGTCCGTTTACGGTACGGTCACGAAACCAGCTCCCCTGCGAGGCTTTTCTTGGCAGCATGCTTCAGAACTCTTTGCGGGGTCCGAAAACCCCTTCGGCATCGGCGCTCAGCTAACCAGTCTTTTATCCCTGGCCTTCGCCTACCACCTTGCATCGGAATCCACCACCCGACAGTTCCTGCGCTTCTGCGTCCCCCCTCAGGGTCAAACGCTACTTTCGTGGTACAGGAATTTTGACCTGTTTTCCATCGCCTACGCCTTTCGGCCTCGGCTTAGGGTCCGACTAACCCGGAGCGGATGAACCTGGCTCCGGAACCCTTAGGCTTTCGGTGTGGGGGATCCTCCCCCCCATTGTCGCTACTCATTCCGGCATCCTCTCCTCTGTACGCTCCACTCAGGCTCTTCCGAGTGAGCTTCTACGCCTACAGAGCGCTCCCCTACCATGTTCTGCTCCCGAAGGAGCGTCACATCCGTAGCTTCGGCGGTGTGTTTGAGTCCCGACCATTATCGGCGCAGATCCACTTGACTAGTGAGCTATTACGCACTCTTTAAAGGAATGGCTGCTTCTAAGCCAACCTCCTAGTTGTCTGTGCAAATCCACATCCTTTCTCACTTAACACACACTTTGGGGCCTTAGCTGACGGTCTGGGCTGTTTCCCTCTCGCGGACGGACATTATCGCTCGCCCACTGACTCCTGAGGTCCGTCTAACTGGCATTCGGAGTTTGATTGGGGTCGGTAACCGGGTAAGGCCCCTAACCCATTCAGTGCTCTACCTCCAGCAGATAATTCTCAAGGCTATACCAAAATATATTTCGGGGAGAACCAGCTATCTCCGAGCTTGATTGGCCTTTCACCCCTATCCACAGCTCATCCGAGCAATTTTCAACTCACAACGGTTCGGTCCTCCACCAGGTGTTACCCCGGCTTCAACCTGGCCATGGATAGATCGCGTCGGTTTCGGGTCTACCCCCACATACTCATGCGCCCATTTCAGACTCGCTTTCGCTTCGGCTCCAGCCCTTAAGGCCTTAACCTCGCATGTGAGGAGTAACTCGCCGGATCATAATGCAAAAGGCACGCAGTCACCCCCTCAAGGAGGGCTCCTACCGCTTGTACGCACACGGTTTCAGGTTCTATTTCACTCGCCGTCAGGCGTTCTTTTCACCTTTCCCTCACGGTACTCTTCACTATCGGTCACGAGTTCGTATTTAGCCTTGGAGGATGGTCCCCCCTGATTCAGACGGGGTTTCACGTGCCCCGCCCTACTCGGGTACCTCAACACTCCCCTACTCTGCTTTCGATTACGGGACTTTCACCCTCTATGGTCCGCCGTTCCAGGCGCGTTCTTCTAACATTTCAGTTCGCTCACTGAGGCCCCACAACCCCCAGCCGAAGCCAGGTTTGGGCTCTTCCCATTTCGCTCGCCGCTACTTTGGGAATCTCATTTTGATTTCTCTTCCTCGAGGTACTTAGATGTTTCAGTTCCCTCGGTTGACTCCCTTGCGGGTGCCGCAGTATTACCCGCGGCGGGTTTCCCCATTCGGACATCCCCGGATCAAAGCTTGCTTGCAGCTCCCCGAGGCTTAACGCAGCTTGCCACGTCCTTCATCGCCGACTCGTGCCTAGGCATCCACCACTGTGCGCTTATTCGCTTGACCAGCAGTCCTGTTCAGAGCACATCCGAAGACACACCCCGATCATCCCCACCAGTCCACCGTTTCCTAAATTCCTGTGACACACTTTCCACTTGGCTGCAGGTGATCACGCGGGACAATTGCTTATCAAAGACCCTACTGCGCGTGATCGCCCTACACCTAAGGCATCACTCTACTACTACCTCTGAACCCTGAACGTCGCATTACACTCACCCCTGGTGAGCACAACTTGACGCGTTTTTCAAAAAGCTGTTTCCCTCATAATTTCCGAGGGAGCTTTCAAAGGTAGACTTCTGAACCGTGATCGTCAACGGGTTCAGAGGCTGATTTTCAGGGCTTCGACGGCCGCCAGCCGAGAAATTTCATAGCCCGCTCGGCAAGCAGGACGGACCCCGCATTCTGCCACCCCGTTTTGGGCCTGAATCCGGCCCTGCAAGTGGCCTTTGACAGGCCGCCGCGAAACTCAGTCCGGCAGCTGCGACTCGGTGCGAAAGTCCCTGAGTTGACCGCTGGTCACCCAGAACGACCCCATTGGCTGGTTGCGTTCGGGGTTGTGCCAATCGGAGCCGCCAGTAACCACCAGGCCATGCTCCGTTGCGGCAGCCTGAAGGACCCGAGTGGTCCGGCCCGAATTGGCAGGACGGTAGACCTCCAGCCCACGTAATCCCGCGGCGACCAGGTCAGGCAGAAGAGCCTCGAGCGTGTCGGTAGGCGGGTGTGCCCACACGGCGGTCCCGCCGGCATCCCGGATCAGTTCGACGGCCTCTTCGGGCCCACCCAACTCCGTAGGCACGAAGGCGGGGTGGTGGTTGGCAATCCAGCGGTCGAACGCGTCTGTGACTGAGGATGCGTGGCCGAGCTCCACCAGGGCGGCAGCCAGATGGGGGCGGCCGATCATATGGTGATCCGGCCCGGCCGCCTGGACCACGTCGTCCATGCTGACCGAGATCTCCTGGCCTCGGAGGTTCACGACCATTTCTTCCATTCGATCGATGCGTCGCTGACGGGCCCGCACATCAATGTCTCGGACAGCCGCGGACTCCAGGTCCAGACCGTATCCGAGGACGTGAATCTCCCGGCCCTGCCAGGTTGAAGATACCTCGGCGCCCACAATGACCTGAAGTCCGACCTTCGCGGCCTCGGCCTGCGCGGCGGGTACGGCATTGGTCGTGTCGTGATCGGTGATCGCAATCACGTGGAGGCCACCTGCCACGGCATTCTGAACGATCTGCTCTGGAGAGAGAACGCCGTCGGAAGCCGTTGTATGAATGTGGAGATCGTGCCGCATCAAACCCGCTCGTGAATCTGGTCGCCCGGGGTGCGTCTGCACTCCGACTGGTAACTAGTGTAGTGTGGCAGGAGTCCCGTGTCCGTACCGAGAGTGTCGCTACGCGGCTCCAGTGTGGTGTATCGAAAGTGTCTCGGCCATTCGAACGCCGATGCATCCGGCCCTGCTTCGTTGCCCCGAGTCGGGATAGCGCTGCTATCCCTCGTCGTGGCGCCTCGCAGGCCCGGCGCCTCGACGGTCTCGGTGGCTCGCGAACTTCCGATACACCACACCAGGTAGGCGCGACGCCGAGTCATAGCAGCGCTATGGCGAGAAGGAGCAACGAGTCAATCCCAAAGCTAGTTGAAACTGGAGCGACCTCCGATCTCAGGCGGCGGAGTGTGCACGATTCTCGGGCAGTGTGATCCCGAGTTCCTTCTGAATGGCGGCCCGCAGCATGGGGAGGTGGCGGTAGCCGAC
>JBDNHE010000221.1:0-1039 GCA_041688945.1 Gemmatimonadota bacterium
CTCGAGCTGAGTTCGGCGAGGCCTTCCCGCTCCTCTCCGGTCAGCGTCACGACGTACCTCTTCATCGCCAATCCTCCCGTTTGGATGATGACGACAAGATACGCTATAAACTACGACACTACAAACGTGACATGACACTAGTCGCACCGGACGCGTAGGTTCGCGCTACGCGCTCTGGAGCATTTGTGGAGCGCTAGCGTGAAAATGGAACCGTTAGACCACCAACCGGACCGGGTCGGCGATTGGGACCGGCGGAACGGATCCTTGTTCGATATCTATGGTATCGTATATAATACCGCATGGATCGACTCGTTCTCGACACTCACGTTCTGGTCTCCGCATTCCGATCGAAGCGGGGGGCCTCCTTTCGGCTTCTTGAGATGCTCGCCGAGGCTCCGCGTTTCAAGATCGTTCTCTCGGTGCCACTCGTGTTCGAGTACGAGGCGACCTTGGCTCGACACTTCGGCGCTGAAGACACGCGGATCGACCCGGTGATCAACTACATGTGTTCGGTAGCTGATCTTCAGGAGATCCATTTTCTCTGGCGTCCGTTTCTGAAAGACCCAGGAGACGAGATGGTTCTGGAGGTCGCGGTTGGGGGTGAGGCCCGAGCGATTGTCACGCACAACGTTCGTGACTTCGCTGAGGTGGAATCGAAGTTTGGCATTCAGGTGCTGCGGCCGGGCGAATACTTGGCGCTACTGCGGGAGGAAGAGAAATGAGTACGATGAGCTTGAGACTTCCCGAGTCTCTGCATGAGCGTGCTCGCACGCTGGCGAGCCGAGAAGGGGTTTCGATCAATCAGCTGATTGCCACTGCTTTGGCTGAGAAGATCTCAGCGCTCGACACCGTCGACTACCTCCGGGCGAGGGGGGCTCAGTCTTCGAAGGAGTCGTTCCTTGCCGCGCTGTCTGAATCTCCTGACGCCTCACCCGACGACGGCGACGAGCTGCCCTAGGGGTAGGGCTGCCAGATTCGCTGGATGGTCTAACAAATTTTCGCGCTAGTCGCACCGTACGCGTAGGTTCGCGCTACGCGC
>JBDNHE010000222.1:0-2322 GCA_041688945.1 Gemmatimonadota bacterium
GAGGACGGACGGCAGTTGAAGCTCATGCCGGTGCTGGACGAATACACGAGGCAGAGCCTGGCACTCGAGGTTGAGCGAAGCCTGACCGGCGAGGACGTGGTGGACACGCTGGCCTATCTGTTCCAGGTCCATGGCGAGCCGAAGTTTATCCGCTCGGACAATGGCCCCGAGTTCGTCTCCAAGGTCGTGAAGAAATGGCTGAAGGACTCAGGCGTGAAGACGCTCTTCATCGAACCGGGTAGCCCGTGGGAGAACGCATACATCGAGTCGTTCAACAGCCGGTTGCGCGACGAGCTCTTGAATCAAGAGATCTTCACCAGCCTGACCGAGGCGCAGGTCCTGGCCGAACAGCACAGAGTGTTCCACAATATAGACCGGCCCCACAGCTCGCTGGGCTATCTGACGCCGGCGGAGTTCGCTGCGCTGACGGAGGCTGGAGGTTCTACTTCCCCGCGTTGCGGGGCAGCTCCTGACTCCCAAATGGTTGGGGGGGCAGGTATTCAAACTCTCATAAACCCTGGTACCGAGAACGGGGGCAGGCCACTCACGGAGCGCAACCAGTCTAGCTGATGTTGCCAAAGCCTGGGTAAACGGATCGACGGTGAAGGTGGTGTGCCTCACTCGCCCTCCACTGGGATCGGCCAAGCCAATGCTCCTTTCACCGAGCATGACTGCTCGTATCTCCCACGCGGTCGTCATGAGTCCAATCGATTCAACATCGTCGAACACTATTAGGCCCCCGGTATTTCCCTCGTCTATAGCAGCGTGGACGATGATCTGCTCGTACTCCGACTTCTTGGCAGCGATAGCGGCTTCGAAGAGCGGAATGTGGTGCCGTTCGACGAAAGGGCCCACATTTTCGAAGGACCACGTCGCCCGCGAAGGTCGGTAGTCGGACGTGAAATCGAGGACCCCGCTGATGTCAACCACTTCGCCCCGAACCCTCTTTGGCTCAAAGTGGACGCGAAATCCCTCAGGCCGAGATTCAGACGTGAAGCAGTAGTTGTCACCAAAGTATGCCGAAGCGAAGTAGTCAGGTGAGGGCGCTCGATAGGAATTGACCGAATCACTCTCGGCTACAGCGAAGCCCTGGTCCCGGTACTCCTCAAGAGTTGCCTGGGGGATCACTGCGTCCCAGACCGCGATTGAGGTGTCGGCCTGGTAGTGCCAATTCTGGTTCCTCCAGACCTTTACCGGCCGGACCAACTGTAAAACATAGGCCTTGGTCGCGAGACGGTTGTTCGCGCCGACCTCGGCCCAGATGGAGCGAGCCGACTCCAATACCCGCGTCGCCTCGGCCCGCGTCTCATCAACTTCGCATTGCGCCGGCGCCTCAACCGTGATGCCTTCGATGGTGATGGGAGTTGGCTCAAGCGGGATGACACCCATCATCCCGCTTGAAGGAATTGCCTCGTGAGGCACCGCCAATCGGGCATAGCCGTAAACTGAAAAATGGACGGACGTGAACCCCGGACCGAAGGGCACCGAGAACCTGCCATCCACTCCGGAAAAAAACGGGTCACCGAGGGCCCCGTCAGCCGTGCTGGTTCTCACAAGTACACCAGAAAGGGCGATTCCGGATCGCGCGTCGATCACGCTCCCCGAAACGGTCTGGGCTGAGAGGCTCCCAAAAGCACCCAGGATGAGGCCAGCAGCGGCGACTCCACCGATACCGAGGAATGTCCGGCGTATTCTCACAAGGGCCTACGCTCGCGAAGAGGCTAAATATGAATGTCGCAATATATGCGTTAGTAGTGAGTCGTTCTATACCACTACGCTCAAGCGCGGGCGGAGCAACCACCGCGACTCCTACCTCACGGGGTCGATGATCGAGTCGACGCATTCGATTATCCGAGCGCCTCCGCAGTCCCAGAATCCAGCGAAGGATCGATGCCCCTACCGACAAGGTCAGTACCTCGACTCAGCCGTCCACCCCTCCCGAGCTCGCCGGTCACGGATGAGACCACGGCAGCCGGAACGGCAACTCACGCGATCCCAAAGCAGTCGAGGATGGTCGTTCCTTCCGCACCCCCTCTCGCGGTCCTTCACCCAAGAACTGATGCCAGTGCCGGACCGGTTCATCTTTGGTCGGGGCATGGTATCGCGGGACTCTTACTGGACAGCGGGTAATAGCCGCAACCGTACTACCTACCGCATAGTCGGCACACCGTTTCAGCGCTGTCAGATAACACAAGTTGAAAGCACGCCCCCTGCGGGTACCATGGAGTTGCGAAACGACCTTGGACCGAAACAGAGGGCGGCACTCATGAGACGGAACAGCAAGTATGTTGGTCTCGACGTGCATCAGGCAATGACGTCGGC
>JBDNHE010000223.1:0-3201 GCA_041688945.1 Gemmatimonadota bacterium
AGAGGACAGGTTTGTTATCGGCGCGTCCCCGCTCCGGTCAGACCGGTGGGCCATCGTTGTGTTCACCAAGCAGCTCGTTTCGTGTGACGGACGGTTCTCCTATGCGGGTTTCCGGGTCTGGAAGGGACGTTCATCTCGCCATACCCGCCAGCAGATTCGGGCGAGTTTATTGGCGAGCGCGACGGCCGCCAGGTTGTAGCCTCGACGTTTCCGGATGTCGAGGGCCCAAATGCGGATGTCATCGGGCTCGCCGGTGATCATGCCGGCGCGCAGGGCGGCACGGGCGCCCTGGATGAGCATCATGCGGAGGTAGCTGTTGCCGCGCTTGGTGATGCGCCCCAGACGCCGGGCGTGCCCCGTGGAGTGCTCGCGGGGCGTGAGCCCGAGGTAGGCCGCGAAGTGGCGACCGGATCGGAAGCGATGAATGTCGCCGACCTGGGCGATCAGCGCCGTGGCCGTGAGAACACCGATTCCCGGGACGCTCAGGAGGGCGAGCGCGGCTGGGCTCTGCTTGGCGAGGCCCTCGAGTTCGGATTCGAGTCGCTTGGCTCGAGCACTGAGCTGCTCAATCTCGCCGAGCGAATCCTGGAGGGCACCCCGCAGCGGTTCGGGAACCGCGCCGGCTTCGATCGCGGCCCGGGCATGAAGGATCACCTTGCGAGCACCGAGCGGAATGCTGATCCCGAACTCGCGCAGATGACCGCGGACCGCATTGAGGCGCGCGGTGCGGGTCTGCATCAGACCGCTGCGCAGGGAATGCAGAGCGGCGATCGCCTGTTGATCTTCGGACTTCACCGGCACTGCGTCGATCGCCTCGTTACGCGCCGCCTCAAGAATCGCCTTGGCATCGGCCCGGTCTGTCTTGTTGCCGTCTCGGTAGCGCGCGACATCGCCGGGGTGCAGGAGCGAGACGGTGTGGCCCATCGCCTCCAGCTCGCGACCCCAGTAGTGGGCCGTGCCGCACGCCTCCATGAGAACATCGGTCGGCTCGCGATCCTCGAAGAACCGGCGGAACCGAGCGCGGCTCAACCGGTGCCGCTCCTGGACCGAGCCGGGGCGGTCGGATACTGCGACTTCGAACACGGACTTTGCCAGATCAACGCTGGCCTGTGTAGTGTGCATTGTGGGCTCCTCCTTCCGTTTTTGGCCTTCGGGGCCGTTTCGTTTGTATAGGCACGCTGGTGCCGTCGGGAGGAGGAGTCCATCCCATCATTTGCGCCTGCGTTCGCTGGGCTCACTCCGGTGAATCACAGCCCGACAGCAGGTCGGCGATCTGAGCAGTATTTGTGGGGCACCTGGTCGGCGAAATCGCCGTGCTTGTTTTCGGTCCGCGCCTGCAACTTAGACCGTTATGGGACAGGGCCAGAAACGGTGTGCCGTCTATGCGGTAATAGAGGCCTTGCGTCTTGAGCTGCCGCCCCGCCGGTTCGAGCGATCCCGTGATCGGCTCGGTGTCGGTCAGTAGTAGGCAAGTCCGACTTGACCGGCACTGCCGAAGGATTGTTGGCGGTTCACATGAATCGTTTCCAGACCCCCGCCCCGGATCGTACCGCTACTCGCATGTGCCGCCCAACTCCAGTACTCAGCGTGACCGCGCCAAAGCTGTTGCTATTTTGTGTGCACAGGTATACTGTGAATTATCTATACCGAATGGTTCTTTTCCGGCAACGGAGCGCAACAGTGAGACGTGTTGGAGTGCTCGTTTTGGTTTTGTCCATGGGTTCCTGCCAGGGAAGCGACTCAGTGCCGTCGGGACGCCTAGCGACTTCGTTTGAAATCCGAACGATTGCAAGACTGGAGGACTCACAGTCCTTCATGCTGGATCGTCCACTCGCGGGAGTAAGATCTTCCGACGCCTACTACGTCGTGGCCATATCGTCCCCGTTTTCGATAGGACGGTTTGATCACATGGGCCGGTTTGTTGGTTCGGTCGGGCGCGAAGGCGAGGGACCTGAGGAGTTCAAATTCATAAGTACGCTGGCGGTGGTTGACGACACGTTGTCGGCGTTCGATAGCTCTCGGCGGTCCGAAGTACGATTCACACCCGATTTTGAGGTGCTGGACAGTCGAACCCTGACTCTGCCGCCGAGCGACCGATCCGTGATTCCGATGGCCGGCGGCGACCGTATCTTGTTCGGTCGGAATATTGAGCGTCACAGGGTGGTTCGGCGTGGCCTGGATGGAGATTTAAAGTGGGTTGCCGACTCCTTGGTCCGCGGGGAGGAGTCATACACGATCTCAGCAACGAGTGAGTCGTCCGTCTGGTACCTGACGTACGGAACGACCCTCCTGAAAAGGGTTGATGCTGGTACCGGAGAGTTCGTTGCGGAGTTTGATATCGACCATCCCGTCTTATCCGGGGCATGGGAGGACGTACAGCCCAGAGAAGGTGCCAACTCGCTCGTGCCGGCGGCGGTTCAGAGCATTTACGTCGACGAGGCGGGTTTGGTTTGGCTCATCGCGCGAGTCCCTGAGGTCGGCGGTGAGTCACGAAACCCGAGCGACTATTCGCGCCGGTATGACTCCCTGATAATCGGATTCGACCCTGCCGCTGACGAAATAGTCTTTGAGGCTCAAGAGGATGATTATGCGGTTTTTTGGCTGGGTGCCAGAGAGTTTGTCTCGTACTCTCTCGGCCTCATGGGCAACCCTGTCTTGAGGATCAAGCAGGTGTCCACAATTTCCTAACCGAGACAGCCTTGCAGAAAGGAGTGCGAACCATGCGAGTGAAGCTTGTGGGTGCGATTGCGGTACTCTGTGCCGCTGTTGCCTTCCCCGATGACAGTGCGGCGACCCCTATTCCGCAGGACCCGGGGTACGCTTGCGAGACCGTGGCCGGGGAGCACTGGGTGCCGAATCAGTATGGCTTCTATTTCTCGGTCGGGCCCCATCCTTTGTGGAGCTACACCTGCGACGCCGTTCATGACCAGATGATTGTCGAGTAGGAGCCCCCTAGGGGCAATACCGTTGCTTTAAGTAAATAGAAGTGCCAAGTTCGCTGGGAGTGCATAGGCTGTATTTCCAGAGGAGGGAGCTATGGCACGGACGGTGGCAGAGATTTCGGGGGGTGTGCGGGTCACGGACTTCATCAGCCTGGGGGTGATCAGTCGGACGATCACGTCCGAGGAGATTGGCCGGGTCTTGAGGGAGACGGGCCGAGAGAGTGAGCGGCATCGCAAGCTGCCGATGCACGTGATGGTG
>JBDNHE010000224.1:0-7866 GCA_041688945.1 Gemmatimonadota bacterium
CGCGCCAATTGTGAACGTGACTCCGCTGAGATCCCGGCCATGTGACAACAATACTACAGTTGATAACTCCACGTGCTATTTTCTGTAGTGGTACTATCGTCAATCTCGCAGTCGGCGAGGCGCAGAGGAATCCCCTGGCGTCGGTTAGGCCCGTGATACCGGTAGTGGCCGATATTCAAGTGGTCTGTATTCCCTGATTGGGGTCCTTGCCGGTTGCATCATGGCGGTCTTTCCCGTGGTTGCTTGCCGCGTATCCGCTCCAGGGAGTTCCGACTTGTGCGACGATGCGGGCAGTGCTGACTTGGTGGTAGCCGAGGGCTTGGGCCACTGCCGGTGGCGGGATCTGCAGGACGAGTTGGCGGATCGCAAGTAATCCAGGCAGCGCACTAACTCTGGGCGGCCACTAACTTTGTGGCGGCGGTCGGTGCGGATCCTCGTCCAAAGTTCAGCTGGACGGATGTTGGGCGCTTCGCTGCACTGGGTCCCCCGGCCCTGAACTTCCAGCCGGGGGACCCAGTACTCGGGCATGCTACAGGCGAACATGTCGACGTATCGCAACTTCGCTCGTGTCACGAGCAATTTATGCGTTGGCTCAACTCGGAACCTACTGCTTGACAGCTTCCACGTCGAGCACCAGCTTGACGGCGTCGCTGACCAGGACGCCGCCGGACTCCAGTACCGTGTTCCAGACCAGGCCGAACTCCTTGCGGCTGATCTCTGCCACGCCCTCGAAACCGATGCGGCTTCCGCCCCAAGGATCGATGCTCGTGCCGATGAGCTCGAATTCGACCGGAACGCTCTTGGTGACGCCGTGAATGGTCAGGTCGCCAGTCACGATGAAGGTGTCGCCCTGCTGAGTGGCGCTGGTCGAGGTGAAGGTGAGGGTGGGGAATTTCTCGACATCAAGGAAGTCGGCGGATTTCATGTGCGCGTCGCGATCGGCATTCTCGGTGGTGATGCTGGCAGCCTGGATGGTCAGGTTGGCCGAGGAGGCGGCGGCGTTGGCACCGTCGATGACGAGAGTGCCCTCGAACTCGCTGAAGTGGCCGCGCACCTTGGCAACCATGGCGTGGCGGGCGTTGAAGCCGATAACCGTATGGGACGGGTCGATGGCCCAGGTGCCGGTGACCTGGGGGGCGGTGGTGGCGGTGTCACTCATGGATACTCCTTATAGTAATTGAAACTTCAAATGTATAGTTGAAGATACAACCAGTAACGGAGCGGGTCAAGTCCTACGGGGGCATAGGCTGCCGCGATGCCTGCCACGATTCGGCCGAAGATCTGCGTCTACTGCGTCTCGAGCCAGACGATCGACCAGCAAGTACATCGACCTTGCCTCCGGTGCCGGATCGATCTCGACGATAGGGGCCGTGGCCCGAGCCACCAGCAGCGCTATTCTCACGGAGATACCCATTCCGCCTGACGCCCCCGGCACATCCGTTCAGCCCTGGTGGTCCGGCCCAGCCCTGAGTGCGTCGATCCGCAGCAGCACGCGTTGCTCGCGCCGCATGCTCTCCCGGTAGCCGTCCCAGTCGTCGTGCTCGCCGGAAAGCTGCCGGTAGTACTCCACCAGTGGCTCCAGCGCATCCGGAAGGGACAGCACCTCAGCCTGCCCCTCCACGAAAATCCAGTCCCCGAAGAACGTGTCGGGAAGGATGCAGAGCTGCGCCCACGGATCGCGGCCTAGGTTCTTCGTCTTGAACGCTGTCTCGCGGCTGCTCACGGTGAAGCGCCCGCGGTCGTCGACGCCGACGAGCACCGGACTCTGTTGGATCCCTCCGTCCCCGGTTCGGGTGGCAAGAACGGCGTGGTGGTGCCTCCTGACAAAGTCGCGAGCGCGGTCCATGTCCATGGTTGGTTACCCCTTCGTCCGTCGGTTGCCGCTATGCCAGTCCTGCTCAACGCCGCCCGCGCCCGCACCCGCGCCCGCGCCCGCGCCCGCGCCAAAATCGTCTTGCCTACCGATGGACAACGCGAACTCCAATCTGAGACGGAGGGGGGCGTCAGGTGCCTCAGGCTACTCTTCCAGCGCGCGGGCGGTGCGGGTTCAGGCCAGCAGTTCTCGAATTTCGACGGCCGTGAGCCCGGTCCCGAGGGCCGCACCATCCGCCATCACACTCTCGAAGAGCTTAGCTTTCGTAGCCTTCAGCGCCATCACCTTCTCCTCAATCGTGTCCTTGGACACCAATCGGTACACCATGACGTTCTTCGTCTGCCCGATTCGGTGCACCCGGTCGACAGCCTGCGCCTCTGTTGCCGGGTTCCACCAAGGGTCAAGCGGGATGCAGTAGTCGGCCTCGGCCAGGTTAAGACCGAATCCGCCCGCCTTGAGACTGATCAAAAAGACTGACGTGTCGCCGCCCTTGAAATCAGAGATGACCCGGGCGCGGTTCCTGGTCTTGCCGTCGAGGTAGGAGTAGGTGATCCCGGCAGAATCCAAACGGGTACGTGCCTTGGCAAGATACTTGGTGAACTGGCTGAAAATGAGCGTGCGATGCCCCTCCGCCACAATGTCGACGAGTAACTCGATCAGGACATCGAGTTTGGTCGACGGGATGTTCGCATACTTCAGGTCGTACAGGCTGGCATCGAGGCTGAGTTGACGCAGCATCGTCAGCGATCGGAAAATCTCGAACCGATTCGAATTCATGTCATCGATCAGTCCCAACACCTTTTGTCGTTCACGCTGAAGGTGCCGCTGGTACACCGTGCGGTGTTTCGGGTGCAGTTCCAGCTCCAGTACCTGCTCCTGCTTGGCAGGCAGGTCACTGGCCACCTGGTCCTTGGTACGGCGCAGCATGAACGGCCGGATCCGTCTGCGCAGTTGGGCGAGTCGGTCGCCGTCCGCGCCTTTCTCGATGGGCTTCTGGTAATAGTCGGCGAATCGGCTCGGGCTCGGGAACAGCCCGGGGGCCGTGATGGACAGCAGGGACCAGAGTTCCATCAGATTGTTCTCGAGCGGCGTGCCGGTGATCGCCAGCTTGAATGGCGTCGACAGACGCCGAGCACACTGATGCGCACGGGAGTGGTGGTTCTTGACGAATTGCGCCTCATCAAGCATGAGTCCGGCCCACTCCTGCGCGTTGTACTCGTCAAAGTCGAGTCGGAAGAGTGTGTAGGAAGTGATGACAACATCGGCATTGGTGCTCACTTCCGCCAGGCTGATTGCCCGCTTGGCGGAAGTTTCGGTGATCGTCACCACGGTCAGGTCGGGAGCGAATCTGGCGCATTCAGTGGCCCAATTGGGTATCACGCTGGTTGGCGCGACGACCAGGAACGGTGCCGGTAGTCGACCACCCTGCTGGTCACGCGTGTGGGCGATCAAGGCGATCGCCTGCAGCGTCTTGCCGAGTCCCATATCGTCGGCCAAAATGCCGCCGAGCCGGTGTTCCTGCAGGAAGCTCAACCATTCGAAACCGGCCTGCTGGTAGTTGCGCAATGTCGCATGAACGGTATCCGGAACCGGGCGTGACTGGATCTGAGTGGAATCGGTCAACCCCGCCACCGCCTGCCGCCAGGCGGCCGCCTGTTCGGACACCACCCCCAACTCTTGTAGTTCGTCCCAGAGGTCCGCTTGGAAGCGACTGAGGCCGAGCGAATCCGAGGCCGCGTCCTGCAGGCCACGGGCTTCTTCGATGAGGCGTCGAAGTTGGTGCAACTCCGGTCGATCGAGGCTGAAATAAGTTCCGCTCGCCAGGATCATCAGCTCTTGCTCGGCGGCGAGCGCGCGAAAAAGGTCGTCGAACATGATCTCTTCACCGTCGATACTGACCGTCACCGCCAGATCGAACCAGTCTGGACTGCCAGCGCGCTCCGTGGTGGCGAGGATGATCAGGGGCAGCTCATCCGCCGGTCGGTAGCTTGGTACTTCGCTCGTGAATCGCACGAGTACGTCGTCGGATCCGGTCAGCTCCGGGACGGCGGTCTCCACGAACTCGATCATCCGGGCGCCCCCGAGCATCGCGTGCTCCGCCAGCCGGGGCCCGCCAAAATACTCGTGTGCTAGCACAGGGAAGCGCGTGATCAGAGAGTTGAGCGAACGCAGGATTTCAGCTTCGCGCGCATCATCACGGTAACTGGTGTCAGTCGGATCGGGCCAAAGGCCGTGCCGATAGAGGGTTGTCGTCGCTGGTACGTCGTCTGGGGCGAAGTAGTGCCATTCCCAGTGCAAAGTGACTTGGGCATTCCCCTCGTGGGTGATGCCCAAGGACAGTACGGGCCGCGCGAGCTCCGGGAGGTCAAAAGAATCATCGTGGCTGGTCAGCAGGACGTGCTGACGGAGGAAAGGGTAATACTCCGCAAGAAAAGCCTCCTCGTCGGAGAGGGGAATCGAGATCGTGCCGTCGGCGAGTGCCAGGGTGAGCATTTCCGCGCTGACATCCTTCGCAAGCGGAGCCAGGGTGAGGTGGATTGGTCGGGAATCGTGGTTCGCCGAGTCCGTTCCTTCCCACGCGAAAATGCCATGTGCCGGGTCACCGATGAAACCAAACGTCCCCTGATTCAGTCGGCGGTCGGCCAGCGTAAGGGTCGGGGTGAGCACCAGCCCGCCACTGGACCTCGTGATGTCGAGATCCATGAAGGCTGGTGTCTTGGACACGGCCACCGGATCCTGGGTCCGATTCGCGGAGATCAAGGCGAGATGAGCAGGCCCAGCCTCCTCTAGCAGTTCCCACAGCGCCCTGCTTGCGAAGTCGCCCATCGGCATCCATTGGTTGGTGTAGGAGTAGTAGCCCTGGCTTGCCCGGTACAACGCATACATGGAGGTCAGAATCTTCAGGTGGGCGGCATTGAACGTGCCACGTGCGTAGGTCAGGGTGTCCCAGCCCAGCGAGCCGCGGATCCACTTGCCTTGCTTGCCCATGGTCATCGGACGGGCCACCAGGCGCTGGCCTTGCGGTGGAGTGCCTGCCGTGAACCTGTGCGTGTGCACCGGCTCCGGCGGGAGAAGGTCGAATAGCAGGGCGAGTGCCGTGCCGGTCGACGCGGCTGCGCCACCCCGATTGGCGAGCGGTGTCAAAACGCGCCGCCACTCCGAGCGCGGCGCTAAATGGGTGCCGCCAGGGTACGCCGGCGGTTGCGAATGGCCGTCACCAGCGGCGCTGGTCTGACTCGCAATCAGCAGGGCGGCGACATGCTTGCAGTTGCTCTGCATGGGACATGTGCACCAGCCAGCAACGCTCAGCACGGCGCCGGCAGCATCCACCGTGAACGACACGTTCACCACGTATGGCGTGGGCCGAGTGCCCTTGACGGTCCCAAATAGAGATGTTCCCGTGCCGACCCAGGCATACTCGGCTACATGTCCGTTCCACGCGTATTTCTCACCCCTGGAGAACGCGTCGCCGCCGACGAGACGGGCAATCTCGTGTGAACTGAGGATCTGAGCCATAACTGTGGGGGTGTCCTTGCGGACTCGCCGGTCGACATTCTTGCACAACAATTCGACAAGCAGGTCGAGGGGCGCCTGTCGCGATGGCACAGGTTCGTTCGAAGGTTTCACTGAGTGCTGCCGGCACCGCCATGTAAGTAGCTAGGAGAGCCGAAAATCTACCCGCTACCAGAATTGAACGTGTGATCGTGATTGCACGGCCAGCCCTAGTTGTAGAAGGTCCCCATGCCATCTCCCCCTCTTCGCGCGCTCGGTCGAACTGTGCTCGGGTGGGCGAGTGCCCCGTCCAAATCACGATGCGCATCTCGTCACCGGTGGCAGTGGCAGTGGCGGCCGATCTCGATATTCCAGGCCCGCCAGGCGTGTCGCGCCGCCCGATCACCGTGATGGGAATCAGCTGGTTGGCGATGTGATCGGGCAATAACTGTTGCGACTGACCATGACGAGTGTAAGAACTAAGATCGTCGCGATCGTCGCGTGCCCGCTGGGAAACAAGTCGATCGACTTTTCGGCAATCATCGCCGTGGACTCCGGTGACAGGTCTGGGCGCGGAAGGACGCGCTTCAGCACCTGGGCGCTGATGACGGCGGCGGCGAATCCCCCGGCTGACGCGGCTGCCAGCCAATGTCGATGCCGCGCCGCGCACCACGCTCGCCGGCCATGAGGTGATCTTGCCGTGTGCGACCGATCAGTCAAGGTGAGCGTGCCGCTGTCGGGTGATGAATCGCGCGTGCTCGGCATTCAAACCGAGGTGCACCGCGTGCTCGCTTGCAGCGACGGACTCCTGCGTTCGTCCTAATCGTGCGAGCAACTCGGCTCGGGAGGCATGCCACCAGGCATAGTCGTCGAGCCCGTCGATCCGCATCGACTGCGTCGAGTCCGGTCACGGCTCCGTCGCTCTCGGCGACCGCGGCTGCTCGACCAAGGCGGGCGACCGGAGTGTCCTGCACGGAGAGGAGCACGTCATACCACGACAGGACGGCATCCCAATCGGTCTGCTCGAAAGCCGGGGCGAGCGCATGACACGCAGCGATCGCGGCCTGGACCACATACGGGTCCGGTCGGTTGGGCGTACGCCGCAGCGCCTCTCCAACCAGCTCAACACCCTCGCGGATCGCGGCGCGGTCCCACAGTGTCCGGTCCTGGTCGAACAGCGTGACGACCGAGCCGTCATCACCTATCCGAGCTGCCCGTCGAGAGTCCTGCAGGAGCATCAGTGCGAGCAGGCCGGCGACCGAAGCCTCGTCAGGCATTAGCTCGTGGAGTGTTCGTCCGAGCCGCACCGACTCGTCGATCAGCAGACCTCGAATTGCGTGCTCGCCGGCGCCCGATGCGTAGCCCTCGTTGAACATCAGGTAGACGGTCGACAGAACACCGGCGAGGCGGGCAGGCAGTTCGTCGTCGGAGGGGACGCGGTAGGGGATGTGGGCTTGGCGGATCTTCTGTTTGGCTCGGGTAAGCCGCTTGGCCATGGTCGCCTCGGGCACCATGAGAGCGCGCGACACATCCGCGGTGCTGAGCCCACCGAGAGTGCGAAGGCTCAACGCCGCCTGCGCCTCTAACGAGAGAGCCGGATGGCAGCAGGTGAAGACGAGACGCAGAAGGTCGTCGCGAACGACTGACTCGACCGGCTCGTGGACCTTATTGTCGAGCAGCCACGCAGCGTCGGCCTCCTTGCCCGATCTTGAGACGTCGCGTCGGATGCGATCTATGGCACACCGACGCGCGACGACGGTGAGCCACGCACGCGGCTCGTCAGGGATTCCATCCCGAGGCCAGGTGGCGAGCGCACGGACGACGGCGTCCTGCACTGCGTCCTGTGCGATGTCGACGTCGCCCGTGACCCGGATGAGTGTCGCGAGAATGCGTGAATACTCTCCACGCACTACGCACTCAGCGGCCTTGGCCGACGACGACGAGGTCATTCGCCCGTCACTCGAGAGGCAGAACCGGCCGGACCTCGACCGCGCCATCCCAGGCAGCCGGGATCTTCGCCGCAGTCGCGATGGCTTCATCGAGATCGGCGCACTCGAGAATGAAGAACCCCGTCAGCGCCTCCTTGGTGTCGGCGTATGGGCCATCCGTGGACAACACGTCGCCGCCTTTGCCGCCCGAAACGCGCACGGTGGTCGCCGTAGCGCTCGGGTAGAGCGCCGCGCCTCCGCGGATCACCGCCGCCGACGCCTCACTAAAGGCGTCGTACTCGGCCATCTCGACAGCGTGCTCGGGCAGGGTCCATTCAACATCCTTGGAGTAAATAAGGGCAACATACTGGGGCATTACGACCTCCTTGGGCACCGGCGCCAATCGCCAGGTTCATATTAAGGACGAACGGAGAGTCCCGACAAGGACAGTGTCATCGGACGATTTCAATAATGTACATTTCGTTACCGATCGCGTCAAGACCCGCGGCCACAGCCTTGATCACGAGGTCACGGGCGTCCCTGACCCGAGTTGCCCGGTTAAGTCTGAAGAGC
>JBDNHE010000225.1:0-5297 GCA_041688945.1 Gemmatimonadota bacterium
CCATTTCTCGGCGTACCACCATCCCATGAACGCGGCCGCGATGACAAATCCGAGCAGGTATCCGACGGTCGGCCCCGTGAGGTGTTCAAAACCACCCGCGCCATCGGCAAAGACCGGGAGCCCCACCGCACCAAGCCCGATATAGAGCAAAAGGGCAGCGCCCCCACGTATCGGCCCGAGCCACGCACCCACCACCACCACGGCTAGCGTCTGAAGCGATTGAGGGACCGGCGTGCCAGGAATCGGCACGCTGACCTGTGCTGCGAGGGCCACCGCGGCGACTCCGGCGACGATGATCGCCGCGGACCTCCCGAGTTCTTTCTGTTCGCTCATTTAGTTCGTCCCGAGCGCGCCGGCGTCTTCAACTGCCACCCCGAAACGCTCCATCAACTGATGCCCATCTCGAAGTCGTAGCTGGTGAGATTCTGGATCGCCAGCAGGTCGCTTCCCGATCCCATGGATAGGTATTTCAAGCACCCTGATGCCGCCAGAGGTAGGGGCTGAACCGCCCCGGGATCATCGGAGACCGGTTTCTGTGAGTCAGCCCGTCTCGGATGGAGCAGTCAGACGGGAATGATACTGCTCCTCTCGCTCCGCAGGAGGGATGTCGCCGATGGGTTCGAGCAGGCGGTGGTATAGAAAACAACTTGCGGATAGAAAAATAAGGACATAAGCTGCGAGCGTAGGTGATCTGTAACTCTGAGGCGAACCATGTCCATTCGCGGGTCAACTGTCCTTCTCGTCGCGCTCTCCCTCTTTGGTGCACACACGTGCGCGCCCCAAGCGCTAGTTGCCCAGACGGACTGCCCCTGCGTCTCACTTGACGGACCTTTACGATTGGACCGTGACCTTCCGGGCCTACCCCTAGGAGTGGCGATTGATGAAACGGGTCGAATCTGGCTCACGGCGATTGATAGTCCTCCGCTGGTGTTCGATGCGGCGGGGTCACTGTTGGCGGAACTCTCACCTCCATCTGATCCGGGCTGGGGGCGACCGGTCGGGCTTGTTCCGGTTGCTGACTCAATGATGGTAGTCGATCCGATTCTTGGTCGGGCGACAGTATTTGCGCCCGATCTCTCGATTGCGAGATCAGTAAGCCTTCCGGTCGGTCTCGGAAACGCACTGGTCGTTAGTTGGCCCGATCGGGTCGTGTTCGAGGGAAACTCTTACCTCCCGAACCTAGCCGGACTTGGTCTCCACACACTGGATCTTTCACCAGCTGAAGCCGTCGTCAATGTCTCCTATGACTTCGGCGACGGAGAAATGCGACCCGGCCAAGGCGTTACGCCGCGGATCCTGACGAAGGATCCAATCGGTCGAGTCTGGGCGGCCTCCCGTCTACTATACGCGCTTGGGCGGTTCTCCACAGAAGGAGAGTTGGAGGAGCTGGTAGATCTCTCACCAGCTTGGTTCCCCGAGGCATCTAGTGTGGATGATATGAAGCGGGGACGCAGGCCGGTTAATTTCGTGGATGCGTTCAGTTTGTCGGCTGAGGGGGGAGTGGTTCTGGCACGATCCGCTAGACCCGAGTGGCCGTCCGCATGGGAAGCGGACCCAAACCTGGACTTCCCAGACCTGTTTTGGTTCACCCGAGTCGACGTGCTGGATAACGACCTAGGTGCTGTAGAATCATCAACGGCGCTGGAGCTTCTGCTAGTCGGCTTTGCAGCGCCTGGAGTTGTAGCGTCGTACGAGAGCCTCGAAGGGACGACTCATCGAGTCAGTCTCTATCGAATCCGCATATCCGCATGATCGTGAGGTTCCGCCAAGAACCCTGACCAAGACCCAATTTAATCAGGAGTCAACAATGAAGACGCGTATTGGAATGTTGCTGGTCGCCGTAGCACTGGTCGGCTTCAACCCGACCGGAGTTTCCGCCCAGTGGTGTGGCACATGGAACACCGCCTGCGGTGGGACGGGGAAGCACTTCGTGGCCACACACACAGAGGGTCAAACGGACAACACCCACCCGCAGTGCCGGTATCTCAGCGAAGAGCCTTGGGGGCATGCCCCTTGTGCTGTTACCGAAGACATTGAGCCCGAAACCTACCTCGCAGCCCACGCCCTCGCAGTCGAAGGCGATGTTGCAGCGCTGATTGAAATGCGGGATGTGCTCGGAATGTATCTCGCAATAAATGAGCAAAGAGGGACCGTCCAGTTGCTGAACTGCACGAAGGAATCTGTACTGGCGAACTTCCCCATCGAGAGCGAGCTACTTACGGCCCTACTCGAAGAGCAGCAGGATCACTAGCGAACCTTTAGCAGGGAATCAAGCGATGAAGGGTTGGGGTTCTTGGCGGACACTCGTCGCGCTTGGCGGCATAGCCTTTCTGGGATTGGTTGGAGGGTGCGCGGCGCCAGCCGCGGCCCAAGCGGGGGCAGACTCAATTCGAGTCATCCGCGGTACCGTGACTCTTCCAGGGGGAGGCCCGGCGGTCGGGACCCCTGTTTCGGCTGGAGATTCCAAAGGTACAATCACGACGGCCCTTACCGATCGAGAGGGGCGGTTCGTCCTTAGGGTTAGATGGGCAGGTCTCCTCTGGATCAGGGCTCAGACGGTTGGCTGGGAGGCGGAGATGGCCCTCTCAAGCGATGCCGAGTCGGACGGGATCATCCTCCCCCTCTACCCCGTTCCGGTGGAGATCGTCGGCATCGAGGCGATAGTAGATGGACAATGTGATGCACGACTTGAGGACCCAGGGCGAAGTTTGTTTTCTACGCTGCTGGCTGCGGTTGGGTTGGTCAGGGATTTTAGGGATGAGTCCGACTCGGCTCGCGTAGTAATTCTGAGGTACCAAGACGACGGAGCCTACCCCAATCCAGATCCCTCGTTGCTTGATGGTCTTACGCTTGGACCGAGGGCGGAGGGCTTCGAGTTTGCGATTGATACAGTCGACGGGGCACTTCCCGAGCTTCTTCCGCTAGTTGGCGAGCCAGGGACTAGCGGGTACATGACTGAGACTCGGCTAGCAGGGTTGGCGGAGTCGCTGCTGAGCCCGACTCTACCCAACCCGCGGCTGATCCTTTCCGAGCAATTCATTGGCGGACACTGTTGGGGGCCAAGAGTGGTATCACAAGAGGTGGGTGTGGGGCTGGCGTTCGTACCAAAGTCATCGATGGAGAACTACTACCACCTTTCCGGCGTGTTGTGGTTCCCTGACGCCGGGCGGGGCGCATGGACGTTGGAAGCTCGGCACTCTGGCTTGCCGGTTCCGGAAGGCACTCTTCAAGCTGTGATGCCGGCTCAGCAGTATCCGCCATTGTTCGTGCCTCTGAGGAACGACGTGCGATTCCGCCAAGTAGTCCAGTTTTCGATAGGCGACTCGGTACTTCGGTTGGAGAAGGTTCAACTCAGCATCCCGACACCGACGAACACGACCTTAGACTTTATCAGTGATCGTTTGAGGAGCGCACGCGAACGTGGGGTGCAGATCCGCCCCCGCCCTTCAGACTATTGGCGGGAAACGCACTGGTTGATGGAGACGTTCATGCGATACGAATACGAGATTATGAGATGAGAAAGACGTCGAACCTGATCTTGACTTGCTTGACGTTCGCCTGCGGGACCTCGGAAGCCGATTCGGGCCTTCCCGGTGCGCTTGTCTTCGCTGAGACCGCTTACGAAATTGGTGCCGACGGGTCCTCTGTCGAGCTGGGCCAACCCGCCGCCTTGGCAATAAGTGAGTCGGGACAACTTTGGGTATTGGACGCCTTTGATCAGAAAGTCTACGAGTTTGGGTCCGACGGCGGCTTCGTCCGCACATTGGTGGGTCGAGGAGAAGGGCCGGGAGAAGCCATCGGTGGTGCCGGATTGGCTTTGGGCCCCGTATCTGAGTTGGTTGTTTGGGATCCTCGCCTTGGTCGGATTAGTGTGCTAGATCGCGACTCCGGTGAAGTAATCCGCCTCGTGTCACGACCCGGAACAGGCTCGGTCTATCCGTGGCCGGGCACCATGACGGATGATGGTGACGTCATCGAATGGACCGTCCACTATGATTCCGCTGATGCTCTAGTGGCTCAGAGTTGGCGACTCGGGACTGGTGACGACTTTGTGCGCGAGCTGTCGGTCACCATGCGTCACCTGCGTCGGCCTGGTGGGGAGTTTGTACCATTTGGGCGCCGTACCATGGTTGGAGCGGATCGTGTGGGAGAGATCTGGCATCTGAACCCGGCTACATATGAGATCACCCGCATGTCTCCGGATAGTATGGCGCTCCCGACGCCGACTTGGGCTTCTCCGCTGCCAATCGGGAGGCTCCAATTGGATTCGGTTGCCAATGTCCGCGACAGTCTGGGACTTCCCCCGGTGGACGAGGGACTGATTCCGACGACTCGCGAGATAGTCGATCGGATGATATCGGACGGCCGCAACCTCTTCTTCTTCGTTGCAGATACCCACTCGCCACTCGGCAACGCGGTAGACGTGATCTCCAAGAACGGCAGGCTCATTAGACGGATAATTCTTCCAGGAACTCCGATGAGGATGGCGCTAGCGAGGCCCGTCGCGAACGGCGAATGGATCGCATACGTAGAGGAGGGGACACTGGGTAATCAGGTGGTGAAGGTCGTACGCGATCCGGGTCCGGACGCAGATTAGATCCCCCATCGGCCGTATCGACCGCGAGTAGTATAGCCATTGTGTGGTATCTCGAGATCCCCAACTCGAGCGGCCCGTTTCAGCGCTGTCAGATAACAAGTTGAAAGCACGCCCCCTGCGGGTACCATGGAGTTGCGAAACGACCTTGGACCGAAACAGAGGGCGGCACTCATGAGACGGAACAGCAAGTATGTTGGCCTCGACGTGCATCAGGCAATGACGGCGGTGACAATACGATCCACCCTACGCCAAAGGCCGCCTCTACCGTGAGAACCTTCCGCGCGTACGTGTACGTTCCGCCCGACTGCGGAAAACGCACTGCCAGTTCGGCAAACGATACCGCTGTTAGAAACGCAACGATTCCGTTCAGCCCGAAGGCCACAATCGCCCCAGGCCCGGCGGTCGCAAACGCCACCCCGGCCAGCGCCAGGATTCCGCCACCGACAATGGCGCCCACACCAACCCCGGTGGCGCCCCAAAGACTGAGCGTGCGTGAGTTGGATTGGGAAGTCATGAGCGAAGGATACAGGCGCGCGGGTGGTTCAGGGAGATCTCGGCTCCGCGCGAAGTCGCGCTGCGGCGGCCACAATCCCTGCGCCGACGAGGGACTTCACCAATCCGCCCACCACGAAAGGTCCCACTCCGGCCGCGAAAGCCTCGCCAGCGCCCATCAGCATGGCGAGTCGCGCCCACCCGAGCG
>JBDNHE010000226.1:0-12509 GCA_041688945.1 Gemmatimonadota bacterium
CGCATCGCTCGGCACCCCGATCGTCTTCAACTGCACCGGCGCCGGCGCCCGAGCCCTCTTCGGCGATACCACCCTGACTCCGATCCGCGGCCGGCTGACGCACCTCCGGCCTCAGGAGGGCGTCGACTACTGGGTGCATGTGGACGAACTCCGGTATGTGGTCCCCCGCTCCACCGGGCCGGTGCTGGGCGCCACCTGGCAGCCCGAAAGGGCCGACACAACCCGCGAGGAGGAGAATGTCCTGGGCGACATCCGCCGGACTCTGGAGACCGGGGTCCGGCGACGTGAGGTCACCCGCTGATTCTCCCGGGCGTGGTGCCCCTCGGCGTGGAACTCCGGGGGGGCTTCGGCGCTTTCTAACCCGGCGACGGTGCGCAGCCGCCCACGGAGTTTTGTCCCCACACCCATGACCCCATGTTCGATCCCTGGCTTCGACCGGCGAAGGACCGGCTGCTCACCCCCCTGGCGGAGGCTGTCGGGGGCGTCGACCCAGGGTCCATCACGGGAGCCGCTCTCGCGGTTGGATTGGGAGCGGCCTGGGCGGGGTATTCCTCCGCCTTCATGATCGGACTCGGACTCTGGGTCCTCTGCCGAATCCTCGATGGGCTGGATGGGCTCGTAGCGCGTACGCAGGGGACCGCTTCAGAACTCGGGGGCCTCCTGGACCTGGTCGCGGACTACATCGTTTACGCGGCGGTCCCAGTGGCGCTGGCGCTGCGCCCGGCGGCGCCGGAACTCCTCCCCGCCGCCGCCCTCCTGCTGCTCTCCACCTTCTATGTGAACGCCGCGGCATGGATGGTTTCCTCCGCCCTGCTTGAGCGACGAGGCCATGCGCGAGGACCCACCGCAATCACCATCCCCGAGGGACTCGTTTCGGGGGGCGAAACGGTCGTCTTCTACGGGCTCTTCTTCCTCCTCCCGGGCTGGCAGGTCGAGCTCTTCCTGCTCATGGCGCTGTTGACCGCAATCACGGTGGTGCAGCGCGTCGTCTGGGCGGTGCGGACCTTCGGCGCGCCGAAGCGATCCCCCATCGGCATAGAGAGTGACGCATGACGCGATGGAGCCTGAATAGACAGCTAGCCCGTACTCTGATCCTGCCGCTGGCTCTACTCGGGTTGGCTGTCGCAGCTGCCCCTGCGCAGGCTCAGGATGATGCTCTGGTGACCGGTACGGTACTCTCGGAATCCGGCGCACCCATCGAGGGGGCGAGCGTCGTCTTCGAGCTGACCCTGACACAGCGCCTGCCAGCGGTCCAGACCGATGGCGCAGGGCGATTCCGCCTGGTGGTCCCGGCATCGACTTCCGGGCTGCTGCGCTTCTCGGCTGCGGGACATGTGGCAGCAAGCCGCCCGCTCGACGCCCTCGCGGCAGGCACCCGCGAAGCCGTCGCCGTCACCCTCCAGCGCCTCTTTACCCTCGACGCGCTGAGCGTCGTTGCGCCACGGTCCCGCCCCCTGCTCAACACCGAGAATGCAGAGACCGGGGGAGCCGTCGAGGCGCTGGAGATCCGGAGCCTGCCCACTGAGGCACGCGACCCGCTTCGGCTGGCTCTGACCATTCCGGGAGTCTCTCAGTCCACCGGCTTCTTCGGGGATGCGCCGCCGCTCACCATCCATGGCGACAACGGGCTCTACACCCGATACACCCTGGACGGGCTTGATAACAATGAGGGCTTTCTCGGCGGGCCTCGGGTCCAACTCCCCATCGCGGCGCTGGCTCGATTGGATGTGCATGCGGCAGCGTATCGCCCCTCCCTTGGTCGCTCCACCAATGGAGTGGTCGATCTGGAAACCCGGGCGGGCGGCTCCGAGTGGATCCGCGAGTTCACCCTGGTGAATCGCCCCGGCGTGCCCTTCGATGCCGACCCCAAGTTCACCCCGTCCGGCGTCGACCCGGACGGCTTCGAGCGTCTCCAGCTTGGCGGGGCGATCGGCGGACCGCTGGTGACCGACCGCACCTTCCTCTTCGGGGCGCTCGAGTACACGAACGAGAAAGAGGACCGGATCGGGTCCACGGCCCGCACCAGCTTCCTGGGCACCGAGGAGCGCGAAACCTGGAAGGGCTTCCTCCGCGTCGATCACGGGTGGTCGGACGGTCAGTCGACGACCCTTCGCGTCGCCCTGAGCGACATTCGCAGGCAGGGACGGGGCGGCGGAGTGATCGTCCCCGAAGCCGACATCACGACGCGGCGGATCGGGAGCCTGACCAGTCTGACCCATCGAAGCGGCTTCCTGAACGGTCGGGGCAGTAACCGAGTGGCGGTGCAGGTCGGGACCTTCACCTGGGACTTCCCGCCGACGGCCTCCGACCTCTCCACCCCTCAGGTAACCATCGTCTCCCCTGACCTGACCACCACCGAGGCGGTCGTCGGCTCCAGCAACTTCATCTTCGACGAGTCGGAGCTACAGCTGCAGCTGCGCGACGAGCTCGAACTCCGGATTGGGGATCGGCACACGCTCGGAGCCGGATTCGAGGTCCTCCGTTCGACCTTTGAGCTGACCGGCGCGAACACCAACCCTCTGGGCGCCTACACCGTCGTGAACGAGGGCAACATCACCGCCTCCGGGGACTTCCTGTCGATCGACGACGTCCCGGACGATGTCCGAGTCCTCAGCTACACCATCGACGCACAGCCCCAGCAGGTGGATCTGAATCAGACCCTCTGGAGTCTCTGGCTCGAGGATCGCTGGCGGGTGAATCCGGCGCTGACCGTGCAGGCCGGTCTGCGGTGGGACTACGACGACATCACCTCGCGGGGGGAGAGTGACCCCGATCTGGACAATATCCAGCCCCGACTCTCCTTCAACTGGCTCGCTTCGCCTGAGACCGTCCTGCGTGGGGGATGGGGGATCCACACCGGCGCCTTCCCCTATGCGGTCTTCTCCGATGCGCAGCAGTTCGGGCCGCAGGGGAATGCCGTGGTGACCTTCGAAGAGGGCTCGGCCTTCCTCCCTCCGGCCTTCGGCGAAGGACCGGGACCTGCGGAGATCGCACAGCTCGAAGGCGCGCTCCCCCCGCGAGAGGTTCGGCGGACCTTCGCGCGGGGGTTGGAGCAGCCCTCCAGCTCGCAGCTCGCACTCGGGGTGCAGCACCGACTCGGCGACGACTGGAGTGTGGCCGTGGATGGAGTCTGGGTCGAAGGTCGGAATCTGCCCCGATCCTGGGACCTCAACGCCGTGGACTACAGCCTCCAGCCCGGCGACACCCTCGACCGACCCGTCTCCTTCGGCGATGCGCGCCGCCCCGTGGACCCGGCAGTCAGCGGTGTGCGGCGGCAGACCACCACCGACTCCGGGGGGAAGAGCCGCTATCTGGGGCTGAACACCACCGTTCGCCGGATCCTGTCCGAGACCCTCTCCTTCACGGGATCCTGGACCTGGTCGCGGACGCAGAACGACACCGAGGACATCAACTTCAACGCCACCCGCGGGAACGACTTCGACGCCGAGTGGGCCGACGGCGTCAACGACCGCCGCCACCACCTCACCCTTCGAAGCCTCTGGGGCGCGCTCGAGGGAGTGCGACTCTCGGGGATCCTGGACTGGCAGACCGGCACCCCCATCAACCGGGTCGCCTTCTTTCGAGACCTGGACGGCTCGGGGACCATCTTCGGCAACGGCTTCATCGGCAATCACGATCGCTTTCCGGGGGTCGAGCGAAACGCCGAACGACTCCCCGATGCCTGGCGGCTGGATCTGAGTGCGGAATGGTCTCCTCCCTTCGGCGCGGGACTCAACATCCGCGGCGAGGTCTTCAACCTCTTCAACCGCACCAATCAGACCGGCTTCGTGAACGGAATCCCCGGTGGAGGGCCCCGGACCCAGGTGGGTCGCCCCGGGGACCAGATCGTCTACACAACCGCCGCCCCGCCCCGGCAGCTTCAATTCACACTGGGTTGGAGCTTCTGAGGATGCGGTCGATCGGACTCCGGTGGCATCTCCCCGCCGCTCTGCTCCTGGTGGGGCTGTCGGGGTGCGGGAGGACCACAGAAGGGTCGAATGCAGGCGCTGCAGAGCTGGCGGAGGGCCAGTGGGATACCGTCCTTGAGGAGGCCCGCGGAACCCAGGTGGTGTGGCGGATGTGGCGCGGAGATCCAGCGATCAATGCCTACATCGATGAGTGGGCCGCGCCTCTGCTCCAGGAGCGGTTCGGGATCGAGCTGATCGCGGTCGAAGGTCGAGGACCCGAACTGGTGAATCAGCTTGTTCTGGAGAGAGACACCAGAGCCAACGGCGGGGCCGATATGGTCTGGATCAATGGCGAGACATTCCAGAACCTCCGGGACGAGTCGTTGCTGCAGGGGCCCTGGTCGGGCGCGCTTCCCAACGCCGCCTACCTGGACAGCACCTCGGCCATCGTCATGCGTGACTTCGAGCAGCCGCTGGACGGGCTCGAGTCCCCCTGGGGCCAGGTGCAGTTTGCGCTGATCTACGATTCTGTTCGAACCCCCAATCCGCCCCGCTCCGTGGAGGAGCTCGGACGCTGGATTCAGGCGAATCCCGGGCGCTTCACCCACGACCAGTCCTTCACTGGAATGACCTTCCACAAGGTTCTCATGTACGCGCTGGCTGGCGGGGTAGAGCGATTCCAGGACGGATTTCGTGAAGAGGACTTCCTGGCCGGTCGGGACTCGGTGATTGACTGGCTGCTGGAGCGCCGCGATGCCCTCTGGCGCGAGGGTCAGGCCTACCCGGCCGAGGTCGCCGACCTGCACCGACTCTTCGCGAATGGCGAGGTCGACTTCACCATGTCGAACAACCAGAACGAGGCGGTCACCAAGGCGCGACAGGGAGTCCTCCCGCCGACCGCACGTCCCCTGCTGCTGACCGACGGCACGATCGCGAACGCGCACTACCTGGGGATCCCGTTCAACGCGCCCAACCCGGCAGGAGCAATGGTCGTTGCGGACTTCCTCCTCTCCCCGGAGGCCCAGCTCCAGAAGCTGCGCTCCGAGGTGTGGGGGGATGGGACAGTCCTCGATCCCTCCCGCCTCCCTGCCGAGTGGCAGGCGCGCTTCAGCCAGCTGGGATCGGACCCTCGCGCACTCTCCACCGACGCCCTGCGCCGATATGCCCGGCCCGAGGTGGCTCCCGAGTATCATGAGCGTTGGGCTGAGGCATGGCGGGAGCGGGTCCGGCGAGACGGCGGGTGATTGCCCGGAGGCAGTCCCCGGCCTGGGGCGCGGCATTGGTGCTCGCTCTCCCGGTGCTGATCGGCGTCGGGTACGCACTCCTGGCGGCGCTCGGGGTGACCGGGGTGGGACTCGCCGGAGCCGGCACGAGCGGGGCACCCTCTCTGGCGCGAATCGCCCGGGTGCTCGCTGACCCCGCGGTGCTGGAGAGCCTGCTCTGGACCCTCTGGGTGGCGGGGGTCTCGACCGCCATCGCGACGCTGCTGGCCGCCGGGCTCGCCATCGCCTTCCGAGGTTCGGGCCGCCTGGATCGGGCCGGACGCATCCTGATCCTTCTCCCCCTCCCCGTCCCTCACCTCGTGGCCGCCGTCGCCGCGCTCCTGATCCTCGGGCAGAGCGGACTCCTTGCCCGGCTGTCGGTTCTGGGCGGATGGATCGATGGCCCTGCCGGGATGCCGGCCCTCGTCTACGACCGAGCGGGGATCGGGATGATCGTGGCCCTCGTCTGGAAGGAGGTCCCTTTCCTGGCGCTGGTCGCCGGGTCGGTCCTGAGCAGCCGCGGCGAGGCGCTGGAGCGGACGGCCCACTCCCTGGGAGCCAGGCGCTGGACCACCCTCCGGCGGGTGACCTGGCCGATCCTCTGGCGCGGCATGCTCCCGGCGGTCGTGGCGGTCTTCACCTTCGTGGTCGGGAGCTATGAGGTCGCAGCGCTCTTGGCCCCGAGCGACCCATTGGCCCTCCCGCTGCTCACCTGGGAGCGCTACACCGACGCGAATCTCGCGACCCGACCCGACGCCTTCGTCCTGACGCTGATCGGGGTGGCCATTGCGATGCTGGCCGTGGGGGTCCACGAGTGGCTGCGCGTCGGGGAGTCAGGCTCGTGACGCCGGGCGCCATAGTGGGGACGGATGTGGATGGGGCTTCAGGGGCACCACTGACACCTCCCAGGAACCGGACTCAGTTTCCGCCAGGTCGCATCCTCCTCCTGGCGCTCCTTGGCCTCTGGTCGCTTCTGCCGCTGGCGCTGCTGGTCGTCGTATCGATGAGCGGGGGATGGCGCTTCCCCTCCCTGCTGGGGGCCAGTCCCGGGGTGGCCAGCTGGGCTTCGCTCCCCCTGGGGCGACTCGCGCAGGCGGCGCTCACGAGCCTTACCCTGGCGATGGCAACGGGGGGGGTAGCAGCAGGAATCGGCCTCCCACTCGGACGCGCACTCGCCCGTCTGACGGGGTGGCGGAGGGCGCTGGGTGCGGCCTGCGCCTTCCTTCCCGTCGCGACCCCACCCCTTCTGGTCGGGATCGGGCTGCAGTACTCCCTGCTCCGCATCGGGGTGAGTGGAAGCTGGACCGGGGTGCTTCTGGCCCACCTGGTCCCGGCCGCCGGGTACACCGCCCTGTTCTTCCTCGCGGTCTTCACGAGCTGGAACTTCGAGATCGAGGGGGCGGCGCGGCAGCTGGGCGCCACTCCGTTGCAGACACTGCGACGGGTCACCCTCCCCCTCCTTCGGCGCCCTCTGGTTGAGGCCTTTCTGCTGGGGTTCCTGGTATCCTGGGCGCAGGTGCCCCTGACCCTTCTGATCGGACAGGGCCGGGTGCGCTCCCTCACCGTGGAGGTCCTCAGCCTGATCTCCGCCGGGCAGGACCCGGTCGCGGCAGCAGGGGCCATCCTGCTGGTGCTCCCCCCGATTGCGCTGATGGTCGCAATCGGCTGGGCGGTACGTGAGGTCGAGGTGGTGGTCGCATGAGCCAGGTGAAGCGGCCCGACGCGGCCCTCGAACTGATCGGTGTTAAGGTCCCCTTCGGAGACGGGCCGGGGCTGGTCGACATCTCGCTCCGCATCGACCCAGGAGAGCGGATCGCGCTGGTAGGTGCCTCTGGGGCCGGAAAGAGCTCACTGCTGCGGGTCATCGCGGGGGAGTCCGAGCCGCTGGGCGGCGAACTCCGGATTGCCGGGATCGCCGCGGCGGGCCGCTCGCCCCGTGAGCGGGATGTCGTGTTCCTCGGGCAGCGCCCCCTCCTCTTCCCACATCTTTCGGTACGGCAGAATGTCGCCTTTCCTCTGGAGGTCCGCGGCACGTCGGGCTCCGAGGTCCGCAGACGGGTTGACGAGGCGTTGGAAGCGGTCGAGGTCCGGGGCCTCGCCGAGCGGCACCCCGCGTCGCTATCCGGGGGGCAGGCGCACCGGGTGGCCCTCGCCCGGGCGGTCGTGGCACGCCCCGCTCTCCTCCTGCTGGACGAACCCTTCTCGGGGCTCGACCCGGAGCTGCGGACCCGCCTTCAGGACACGGTGGCCGCGGTGACGGCGCGTTTCGATTCGGCGCTGCTGCTGGTCACGCACGACCTCCGCGAGGCGGGCCGCCTGGGAGATCGCGTGGGGGTTCTCCTTGATCGACGGCTCGCTCGCCTGGCGACCCCTGCCGCGCTCTATCGGGACCCGGGCTCCCTCGCGGTGGCGCGCTTCATCGGCTGGCCCAATGAGCTCCCGGTTACGCGCGAAGGGTCGGGGGTCGTGCGCGTCGGGGATGTGCGTCTGGAGCTCTCCTCCCCACTCCCCCCCGGCGGAGAGCTGACGCTGGTGTTCGGGCGAGACGGCGGCGAGTTGGCGCCCTCCCCCACCCCGCAGGGCATTCCGGTGGAGATCGTCGCGGTGGATCACCAACCACACGGCGCGACCGCAAGCTGGCGATCGGTGGACCTTTTTCAATCCCCTCCGTCTTCCTCACACCAGAGCGCGGTCACTCCTCGCCCCGTCATGGGGGAGGTTGCCGTGGATCCGCAGCGGGCACCCCGGGTGGGCGACCGCGCGACCCTTGTGATCCACACCGACCGCGCCCGTATCTACACCTGCCCGGACTGATCGCAGGTCCCCCGTCTCGCGCCAACCGCCCCAATGACCATCGCATCCAACAGCCCGCACGATCAGCGACTTCTGAAAACCGTCCGTCCGGCGGTGTGGGACACACCCACCCCGGTCGACCGCTACGACCTGGTGGTGGTCGGGGCCGGGAGTGGTGGACTGGTGAGCGCGGCCATCGGCGTCGCCCTCGGGGCACGTGTCGCGCTGATAGAAAAGGGTCTGCTGGGCGGTGACTGCCTCAACTACGGCTGTGTGCCCTCCAAGGGAATCCTCCGGGCCTCCCGCTCCTGGGCCGATGCCCAGGCCTCGCATGAGGACTTTCATGGCCCCGAAGTCTCAGGTGAAGGCGACTTCGGCGCGGTAATGGAGCGGATGCGGAAGATTCGTGCGGACATCAGCGCCGTGGATGGTGCTGAGCGCTTCCGCTCCCTGGGTGTGGACATCTTCTTCGGCCAGGCGCGGTTCACCGGCTCGGACCGCGTGGAAGTCGAGGGGCTCGAGCTCCGCTTCCGTCGGGCCATCCTGGCCACGGGAGCCCGCCCTTCCCTGCCTCCGATCGACGGTCTGGACCAGGTCGACCTGCTCACCAACGAGACCCTCTTCAATCTCACCGAGCGCCCCGACGAGCTGATCGTTCTGGGGGCCGGGGCGATCGGAACCGAGATCTCGCACGCCTTCGCACGGTTTGGCAGCCGGGTCACCCTGATCGACCTGGCAGAGCTGCCGATCCCCCGTGAGGAACCCGAGGCCTCTCAGGTCGCCTTGCGGGCGCTGGAGGCGGCCGGAGTCGACTTCCGCGGCGGTGTGAAGGTGGTCTCAGTTCGGGAGTCAGAGGGCCGCAAGGTGGTGGTCCTCGATCGAGACGGGGCCCGCGAGGAGGTCTCGGGTGACGTGCTCCTGGTCGCGCTGGGCCGCACCCCCAACACCGAGCTTGGGCTCGAAGCTGCGGAGGTTCAGTTCGGAAGGAGTGGAGTGACGACCGATGACCGACTCCGGACCACCAACCGTCGCATCTACGCGGTCGGCGATGTCACGGGCCGCCACCAGTTCACCCATGTAGCGGACGCGCATGCCCGCCTCGCGGTCCGGAACGCTTTCTTCTTCGGACGGAGCAAGGTGACGGATCTGGTGATCCCGATGAGCACCTACATCCACCCGGAGGTCGCCCGTGTCGGGCCTACCCGGGCCGAGCTTGAGGCGCAGGGAGAGGAGGTCGACACCGTTCGGGTCGACCTGGACGATGTCGATCGCGCCATCCTCGACGGCGAGACCGAAGGCTTCGTCATGGTCCACCTGAAGGCAGGGAGTGACACAATCCTGGGAGGCACCGTGGTCGCCTCCAACGCGGGCGACATCATCTCGCAGCTCACCCAGGCGATGACGCTGGGGATCGGACTCGGAAAGCTGGGGGATCTGATCTTCCCCTATCCGACCGTCGCCGAAGCGCTGAGGAAGACCGCAGACGTATGGCGCCGTCGAAAGCTCACCGCCCGTACAAAGACCCTCTTCGGCTGGTTCTTCCGGATCTGGCGTCGCCTGCCGGGAAACTAGCTCGCTGCCCCGGAGTCCGCGCCCTTCTCCCCCTCCGTCGCCGACTTCACAGCACGCCGGGCGACCCGTGTCACAAGTACTGTGACGGCGATCGTCGTGATCAGCCCGAGGCCGAGCACGATCCAGTGACCGGGTCCATGCGGTGCCGCGTCCCGCGCGATCGTCACCTGACCGGCAGTGAACCCGGCGTACACGTAGAGAAAGGTCCCGGGCGCCATCCCCAGGAAGCTGGTCCACATGTAGGGCCAGAGCCGCACTCCCGTCAGACCCAGCGCGTAGTTCATCGCATTGAATGGAAATGCGGGCGAGAGGCGCAGCAGGAAGATCAGGCGGGCACCCTCGCGACCGATCGCCCGATCGATCGCCGCCAGCTTCTCGTTCTTCCCCAGACGTCGCTCCACCGCACCCCGGGCCAGGTACCTTGAGACCAGAAAGGCCGCCGAGGCACCGAGGGTGGCCCCGATCAGGGTATAGAGCGTCCCCTGCCAGAGCCCGAAGATGGCGCCGGCGGCCAGGGTCAGGAGTGAGCCGGGAATCCAGGCGACCGCCGCGATGATATAGACCGCGATATAGATGACAGGAGCCCAGGGACCCAGCTCGCGAACGGACTGCAGCAGCTCCAGGACCGGCGCTGCGCCCTGACGTCCAAAAAAGATGAGTCCAGCCAGGACGGCCGCCCCGACGAACCACTTCCATCGGCCGCCACGGGCCGGGGAATCAGCGGTGGCGATCGTTTCGGGCTTAGACATCGGTACATTCAGTTTGGGGGACTGCGTCTCGGCCCACCAAGACCCGCGGGGAGCGCGGAGTTCCACTCGGCGCCCGGTGCATTTCCGGCGATCCAGATCTCGGAACCATCGAGGCGTTTCATCTCTTTGGAGTCGAGCACTACCCTGCCGACCCCACTGCCCCTTGCCGATGCCTACTCTGCGACGCCATCAGCTGCTTCTGGCCCTCGCCCTGGTCCTCCTCCCGGTCTCGGCCCATGCCCTCGCCCCACCCGCCGAGCCCGACTTCGACCACTCCATCTTCAACTCGCTTCTGGCGGCACATGTCGACGAGGCGGGACGGGTCGACTATGCGGCCTTCGCGGCCTCCCGCGACTTCGACCGGTATCTGGAGTCGCTGGCCGGCGCTGACCTCTCGCTGCTGAACGAGCAGGAGCGACTCGCACTCTGGATCAATGCCTACAACGCGTGGACCATCCGACTGATCAACCGGGAGGGAGAAACGGAGTCCATTCGCAACATCAACAAGACCTTCGGATTCATTTCGTCCGGTGGAGCATGGAAGGTCCGGCTGGCCCGGGTCGCAAGCGAGACCTGGACGCTGGATGAGATCGAGCATGAGATCATCCGCGAACGCTTCACCGAGCCCCGCATCCACTTCGCTCTGGTCTGCGCCGCAATCGGGTGTCCGCCGCTCCGGCAGGAGGCCTTCACCGGGGCCGCACTGGAGACCCAGCTGGACGATCAGGCCCGCCGGTTTCTGGTCGCAACACCGGAGAAGAACCGGGTCGACGTCTCCGAAGGGCGCGTCTACCTGAGTCCGATCTTCGACTGGTTTGAGGACGACTTCGGAGGGAGCCGAGCCTCGGTCGGACAGTTTGTCGCGCGCTGGTATCCCCGGGGGCCCAGCCGCACCCTGCTCGAATCGGGGAGCTTTCGGATCGAGTACACCGAGTACGACTGGAGCCTCAACCGCCAGTCACCCCCCAGCTGACCCGGTCCCCCACCAGGGTGACCGAACCGAAGCAGACCGAGGTCGTCCCCCCGGTGTCGTCCGAGTCGGAGAAGAGCACGATGGACGAAATCGGAGGTGGGTAGGACCCGAAGTGTCGAAGAAGCGTGGCCGCAAGCCCACCACACCCGCCCTAAAGGACAACCAACAGCGTCCCAGCCACCGCCATCACTGCTACAACGGAATAGATCGACACGAGCACCAAGCTCCGGCCGACCGCGCGCCAGGCCGCGATATCGTAGACACGGGCGATTGACGCACACAGGTACGCGAAAAGGAATAGGAAGAGGACGGGCTCCCCCACGCGCTCCCATCGCTCACCGAGAATGAGGCCGAAGGGTGCGGCCGCGACGATGCCAGCAAAGAACATCGTGTGCACGTGCAAGGCCATCACGAGATGGCTGACAAAAGCCCCGGCACCTCGGTTCAACACCTGAAGGACCGCCGCGAAGAACGGCACGAAGAAGATGATCAGCAGCCCCGGCAGGCTCTCCGTGATGATCTCGGCGCCCAGCTGGGCTGACGACCCTGTGGGCCCGCCCCTCGCGTCAACGAAGCCCCGAATGAACTCCTCAAGGCCAGACGCGAACCCGGTCGTCAGCCAGACAAGAAAGAAGAGGACCGCCGCCGCCAGATAGAGCCCGATCGGACTCAGAGAGTGAACTCGCCTACCACGACTCCATTCCAGCGTCAGGCCGCCGGGAGGCCACGCGAGAACCTTCCCGGTCCGGAGGAGCTTACCATCGACACCGAACAGATCCTCGGCTACTGGTCCCATCCACGAGGCTCGGCATGAGCTCGCCCTGCCTCTGCCCGCAGCCAGAGCAGAACCGACCATCCGTTTGGCTCCCGCAGTTGGGACACATGCCCATTTCAACGTCCGGAATCTGCTCGACTCTCCACGTGCGCTTTCTCGGGCTCTCTAACGGTTCTATTTTCACGCTAGCGCACCGGCCAAAGCCTCGAAGCCTGTTGAAGAAGTGGGGCGAGCCGCGTTACGAGCGCCATGGGGCCAGATTCGAGGCGGATCGCCGAAGGCATAGCCGTCAGCTACGTCGAGGCGGTCCAACGACGAAGATGGCCCCATGCCGCCCGTAACCCATAGGGCGAAGGGGGGTTCGGTGGTCCATGCTGCGTCTCTCCTCCTCCCCGTAGCTTTCGCTACGCCTCGTCGTCGTTCCTGCCCTGAACACACCGAAGACCCCTTCGCGCGGCCGCACCCCACTTCTTCAAC
>JBDNHE010000227.1:0-4493 GCA_041688945.1 Gemmatimonadota bacterium
CCTTTCCGAACAGGATCCGATCCTGATACTTCTCGAAGAACGCCTTGGCGAATCGCGGCTGGCGTCCAAGGTCATAGAGGACGGCGCCGAGCTCTCCGTAAACGTTGGGGAAGCGATCGAAGAGCTCACCCAGGCGGCCCAGGTCCTGGGTGTACCAGCTCATGTGCGCCACGACCCATGTGGTGTTGGGGTGCTTGGCGATCATCCGGTCCCGCTCGGCCATCAGGTCATCGAAGGACGGAAAACGCGAACGATCGCTGAAACGCCGATTCGGGTAGATCGCCTGCTCAAGCCATCGTTCGTTGGTCAGGTCGAAGGGCTCGAAGAACTCGGCCGGATCGCCGGTGTGAACGAACACCGGAAGGCCCAGTCGCCCCGCCGTCTCCCAGACGATGTCGAGCTCGGGCTCGTCCAGGGCGAGTCGGGTCCCATCGGCCTTGGTGTTGGCCAGCCCGAAGCTCTTCTGGATCTCGCCGATGCCGACGGCGCCAGCGGCAACATCCGCTTCGAACTGGGCTGCAATCTGAGCACCTGAGCCCGGACCGACCCCCCGGAGGTCGAGGCTGGCGAAGAACACGAATCGGTCCGCATACCCCGCCTCACGCACCGCCTCGATCTGACTGACCAGACGCTCTCCAGATCCGGCTGGCGCCACGACGATCACCTGAAGGTTCAGCTCGTTCATGGCGGCCACGACCTGCTCGATGCTTTTGCGATCGGAGAGTCTCGGGTGCCCATGGAAGTCCACTGCCGGAAACTTGGACCGTGCCACGAAGTTCTCAGGCACCACCAGAGTCGACTCGGGCTGGTACTCGGTAATGCTCGGCGGCGGGACCTGTGGGTCCGGGATCCGACGCTGGGCCGCAACTGCTGAAGGGAGCATTCCGCCGAACACGGCAGCGATCAAAAGAGAGGAGGAGACCGAGAAGCGCATATAGAAGGCTGGTGAAGAAGTGGGGCGAGCCGCGCTACGAGCGCCGTGGGGCCAGATGCGAGGCGGATCGCCGAAGGCATAGCCGAAAGCTACGTCGAGGCGGTCAAACGACGAAGGTGGCCCCACGCCGCTGTAGCCCGAAGGGCGAAGGGGGGTTCGGTGGTCCATGCTGCGTCTCTCCTCCTCAACGTAGCTTTCGCTACGCCTCGTCGTCGTTTCTTCCCTGAACACACCGAAGACCCCTTCGCGCGGCCGCACCCCACTTCTTCAACAGCCTTCTAATGATCCGGAGTCGAGATGGGAGTCAGGCTGTGACAGTATACCAATCAACGCTCGGGCCGGCGGCCTCGCACGGCAACACCCGGGCACGTCAGAAAGGTGACAAACTCAGCTCCGAGACTTGGGCCCGGGGCCAAAGGAGACACGTCAGTCTCCTCATCTTCGGTAGATCCCCGCCAGATCCCACAACCGAATCGCCTCTTCGATCAGGTCCCCCATCCGCTGGTTCACCCTCGAGTAGTACTCGGCTGATTTGGCGGGATCGAAGTCGGGATAGCCCTGACCTTCCTGGTACAGCACGATCGAAGAATGGAAGGGATAGGCGTTGATGCCGGCCTGGCGCGCCCTCGCCATGTCGGGGTCATACCGCTCCGGATGCACGTGCTCGGGTACGATCGCCTGCACGTAGGCGCTCTCGTTATTTCCGGCGTGCCCACCGTCCTGGTCGAAAACCTCGAAGGTGATGTCGCTCGTTGCCGACCACCAGTTCGAAACGAGGGTTCGCACCTGCTCGGCCGCGCCGACCCGTTCGGCCACGCGACTCAGGACAGCTGTCTGACCGCCCCCGTGCCCGTTGATGATGATCAGGTTACGAAAGCCGTTCCGCGCCAGCCCGGTCAGAAGCTCCTCAATGAACGCCTCATAGGTCGATTCCGAGATCGAAAGATTCCCGGGGAAGGCCGCGAAGCTTCCGGTGAATCCGTAGTTGAGCGTCGGGGCGATCAGGGCATTCAACCGAGGTGCCAACTCCCGGGCCATCGCTTCGGGGGCAAGGTTGTCCGAGCCATTCGGAAGCACGCCGTGAGGCTCCATGGTGCCGGTCGGAATCAGAACCGTTTCTATTCCGGCGTCCATCAACTCGGCGAATTCCTGCCAGCCCAGAAGGTTCATCTCCCGCGTGGTGGGCTGCTGAGCCGCCACGGCCAGCGGCCCGAGAGTCAGGGAAAGAGCGATGCAGAACGATGCGGCGGATCGGCGAATCATGATTCTTCCGGGCAGTCAGGCGAGGAGTGCAGGTGCTCGGCCAGTCTAAGTCAGGGCCCTGATTCGCGCGATCCGGGAGGGGCGACTTGCATTAAGGAAATGATAGAATGATAGGTAGACATGCATCGCTCCTACGCACTCACCACATGGCGCGAACTACCCCACCGTGAACGGCACGAAGTAGACCGTGTTTTGCCAGCGCAGCTCAATCCGGCCACCTCCGTCCGTCGGAACCACCTCGATCTCGAACACCTCGACCGTGGAGTCCAGCGGTCCCCGCTGCATCTGCGCCCGGATCTGATCCCTGGCTTCGTCGTAGGTCGTTCCCGTCTGTCCGGTCTGCTGGTTGATGATCAGCACACCGCCGTCCTCTTCCGGAATCGTGTAGAGGGTGTAGTCGCCGGCCGGCACCGTCTGGCCGTCGATCACCAGATCCTGATCGAACGAAAGGTGCGTGGCGCGGTTGGCGCCGGTGCGCCAACGAGCCCCATAGGCGACCAGGTTGCCGAAGATCTCACGGTCACGACGCTGTGGCGTCCCGTAATCGCCCGTGAATCTCACGCCGGACACGGTCTCGTCGATCTCGCCCCGGCCGGAGAGCTCACCGAGCGGGCGGTCGCCGAACATACTGCGGTACTCGTCGCGGTTCAGCTGGTCCCAGGTAGTGCGCGACAGTTGGTAGGCGCGAGTCGAGCCCGTGCCATCCAGAGCCATGATGTGCCCGGATTCATCTACCGTGGCCGTTGAGGGACCCCGGCTGGGATGGATCACGGCGAGGGTGCCATCTGTGTTCTGGTCTACCTCGAACGTCATGCCACGCCCGGAGAAGGTGGCCACAGGCGCGCCCAGCATGCCGTCCTCCGCCTGCCGCCGGAAGGCCAGTTCGAAAGGCCAGTGCAGCATGTCGATGAAGGGGACCTCGCCCGGCTCGGCCGAGAATTCGCTTGTTCTCTCTTCGCCATTCTGAGTGACGACCAGCTCGGCGCCGGTTTCCGTCATACGCATGGACTCGATGCGTGTCGGTTCGGTGGAGCCCGGCGCGCCCTCGAAGGTGCTCGCCTGCCATCCCGTGATAGCACCCGCGTCGTCATAGTCGAGACGGTACTCGCTCCAGGTGGTGCGCGAACCGCGGACCAGGGCCTGGGCTTCGACATAGCCGTCGCCAAACTCTATCCACTCCGCCGTCAGAGTATCGCTGCCGATCAAGGTCAGGTAGGCAATCTGGTCGGGGCCGTCGGCCTCGGGGGCACAGGCAACCAATGCGAGCGGGAGAAGAACAGCGAGACGGGAGCGGATTGATCGGGGCATCTGGTACTCCATGTGTTCAGCCATCATGATGAGGGCCCGCTGCGGTGAACCAGGCGAATCCCGGGTCTGTCATTCCTCAAGGAGGTCCGAACCAACTCTAGAGTTGAGGAAGAATGATGAAGATAACCCCACTGATGACGGTCGATTCAATCGAGCCTGTTCTTCCTTTCTGGACTGCACTCGGCTTTGAAATCACCGTCAGCGTCCCGCATGAAGAGGCCATGGGATTCGCCATGCTGAATTCCGGGAAGTCCAATTCATGTACCAGTCGCGGGCCAGTGTCAAAGCCGATCTTGGCACCCGGGCCGGCAGCCATCCGGATCTCGGGCGGCGGATGACGGAGGGTCTGACCACGCTCTTCGTCGAGGTGGCGTCGATTGACGCGATTCTTCCGGCGCTTTCCGGCTCCGAAGTCGTTGTCCCCAGGCGCCAGACGTTCTACGGCATGGACGAGATTTTCGTCTTTGCGCCGTGCGGAACGCTCGTTGGCTTCGCGGCCAAGGTGGATCCGGAGGCCTGAGTCCGGTTATCTGAACAGGCTCGCCGTCGCATCGGTCGGGAACGCCTAGTGTGGTGTATCAGAAGTTCCCGAGCCACCAAGTGTGGTGTGGCACAAGTCCCGTTGTATTCGTGCGTCGCTGCATCAGCTCCAGCTTCGTTGCTCCTTCTCGCCAAGCGCTGCTATGACTCGGCGTCGCGCCTACCTGGAGCCGCCCAGCGACACCCTCGGTACGGACACGGGACTTGTGCCACACCACACAGAGGGTCGAGGCGCCGGATCCTGCGAGGCGCCACGACGAGGGATAGCAGCGTTATTCCGACTCGGGGCAACGACACAGGGCCGGATGCATCGGCGTTCGAATGGCCGAGATACTTTTGATGCACCACACTAACCAATTAATCCGCAGGAGATCGCCCGAATGAAGTCAGCACTGACTCTGTCGCTCGCCATCATGTTGTCCGCCGCCATCGCCACGCCGGCCACGGC
>JBDNHE010000228.1:0-2726 GCA_041688945.1 Gemmatimonadota bacterium
CTTCGGGATCTACATCTCGGATGCGAACGGCCGGTTCCTCGACTCGAATCCGGCAATGGCAAAAATGCTCGGCTTCGAGTCCGAGGCCGAGCTTGTCTCCGTCGAGATCGGGTCGCTATACAGCGATCCTGCCCAGCGGGCGGAGGTCCTTGCCGACGCACACGCCGGACGCCGCACCAGTGCAGAGGTTGAATGGCTCCGTCGCGACGGAACCCGCTTTTCGGTTCGACTGAACTGGCGCCGCCTGGAGAACTCCGAGTCGGGCGGGGTCTTTGAGGTCATCGCCGAAGATGTTTCTGATCGGAAGGAACTTGAGGCCCAGCTCCGGCAGTCCCAAAAGCTCGAGGCCATCGGTCGCCTGGCCGGCGGAGTCGCCCATGACTTCAACAATCGCCTGACCGTGATCTCCGGGCAGGCGGAGATGCTGTTGGAGGATCTGCCTCCGGGTCACCCCTTCGGCGAGTATGCCCGCCTGATCCTGGATTCTTCCGAGCGATCGGCCGAGTTGACGGCCCAGCTGCTGGCCTTCTCGCGACGACAACTACAGCGCAATCAGGTAGTGGACCTGAATGAAACGCTGAAGACAGTAAAGGAGATGGCCGAGCGGCTGATCGGGGAGGACATCGATGTCGGTGCCCGGATGACAAAGGAAGCCACCGTTCTGGCCGACCCCGGACAGATGGAACAGGTGCTGATGAACCTGTGCACCAACGCCCGCGATGCCATGCCTCGTGGCGGGCGGCTCCTGTTGTCCACGGAGCAGCGGGAATTGTCTGAGGTGGAGGCGCGCACAGCGGTCAACGCGATGCCGGGACGCTTCGTTGTGCTGAGCGTCAGCGACACTGGCGAAGGGATGGATGAAGAAACCCAGTCCCGTATTTTTGAGCCGTTCTTTACCACGAAACCCGCCGGAAAGGGAACCGGCCTGGGCTTGTCGACCGTCTACGGAATCGTGTCCCAGTCGGGCGGACATCTGAAGGTCCATTCGCGGCCGGGCCAAGGAACCCGTTTCGAGATCTGGATGCCGAGGGTGTCGGGAGTAGCTTCGGTCCCGCGCGTCGACCGACCAAGGAGTCCCGGACCCTTGGGAAATGGCGAAACGATTCTGGTTGCCGAGGACGAGGCTCCGGTCAGACAGGTCATCGTCGCAACCCTGGAACGAGCTGGCTATCGGGTGCTCCCCGCCGAAGACGGATACCACGCCCTTTCCATTGCCGCCGGCCACGATACGACCATCGACCTGCTGGTATCGGATGTCCTGATGCCGGGGATGAAAGGACCCGAGCTCGCTGAGCGGCTGCTCCAGCTGGGAACGGTCGGGAGGGTTCTCTTCGTGTCGGGGTACGCGGAAGAATCCCCGGGGATCGAACACGACGGGCTCCCCTGGGATTTCCTGGCCAAGCCCTTCGCCGGCGCTGCTTTGGGAGCGAAAGTCCGGGCACTGCTGGATCAGGAAGCGTATCTTCCGGCAGAGAAAGGGAGCCCCGCCAGGAGTTGACCGGATGCCGACCATGAGGACTGCGCTGATTCTTTTGGTGGGCTTGTCGATGGTCGGCTGCGCCCCACGGCTGCAGCCGGCGTTCGGGAGCGACGGAGGCGATCGGACTCTGGTGCTTGAGGTTTCGAACCAGAACTTCAACGAAGCCACCATCTATGTGATCCGATACGGCGACCGGATCCGGGCCGGAAATGTGATCGGTAAATCCCGGGCGACACTGCGCGTGCCCTGGGCCTCCAGCGCCGGGCTTCGAGTTGAGATCAGGCTCCTTGCCGACGAGTCCTGCCTGACACGGGAAGTCAGCGCCAGTCCAGGCGACATCGTCGCCGTTGAGGTTCCGGCCGACTTGAGGCTCGATCCCGACTGCCGGCGCCGGAACTGACCTTCTGCCAGGTCACTCTCCGGCGACCAGTACCAGCATCAGGTCGGCCACGTTGGTGCCCGTCGGCCCAGTGATGATCAGGTCGCCCAGCCCGGCGAGCAGCGGGTAGGCATCATTGCGCTCAAGTGCGTCATCGACAGACATCCCGGCTGCGATCGCGCGATCCGCCGTGGTCCCATCCGCCCACGCTCCCGCGGCGTCGGTCGGTCCGTCGATTCCATCAGTACCCAACGAGCAAACCAGAACGTCCGCGCCCCCTCTCAGATACTGGGCAGCCCCCAGCACCACCTCCTGGTTCCTCCCCCCTTTGCCATCGCCCACCACCTCAACGGTGGTCTCGCCCGTCGCAACCAGGCAGGCAGGACGGGGCAGCGTTACCAGGCCATCCCGCACGGCGGTGCCGGCACGTGCCAATCCTCGCCCGGCCCGGCGGGCTTCGCCCGCAAGCTCGTCCGAAAGCAGTGATGGCGTATACCCCCGCCGGCGAGCTGCAGCCATCGCCTCGCGCGCTGCATTCTGGCCCCCGCCGATGACACTGAGCCGGACGTTCACCTCTGGCCCAGCCTCCGGTTCGTGGGCCCGGTGCTCCTGAAACCAGACCCGAACGGCGTCCGGAAGCAGGTGCCACAACTCGGCGCGCCTAAGGAGGATCTCTGCGTCCCTGGGCGTCCCCGATGAGGGAGAAAGAGGACCGGAAGCCACCACCGCCGGATCGTCCCCAGCGACATCAGACAACACAAGGCCGAGCACCTCTGCAGGGGCCGACAGGCGGGCCAGACCGCCTCCCTTCAGCACCTCGATCCGTCGGCGGACCGTATTGATCTCATGAATGCTCAGACCAGATTC
>JBDNHE010000229.1:0-2941 GCA_041688945.1 Gemmatimonadota bacterium
GGAGAGCGACTTGGCGATCATGACTCGGCACCCTTTGGGTTGAGGGCGGTGGTGACCGCCACTGGCCATAACTTGTTATCCACCAGTAACTTAACCCAGAGGGCGCCTCTTTTCTACCCCAAGAATCGCTCAGTTTAGGAAGAAGTTATGTCCTTCTACCCGTCTGAAGCGATGGGTTCATTCAGGAGAGTAGGCATCGATTGATTCAACTCATCGCACACGGGCAGATGAAGGAACGATCCCTCCAGGGTTTCGGGCAGCGGCTCAAGCGCATCCGACAGGGCCGTGCGCTCACCCAGCAGGAGCTCGGTGATCGCGTCGGCGTCTCTCAACGCGTGGTCGCCTACTACGAGTCTGATGACTCGCAGCCGCCGGGTGCACTGCTCGTCGAGCTCGCGAGCGCCCTCGATGTCAACGGCCGATGAGCTTGCCCGCGATTGAGCAGCTAAGAGAGAAGGTGCCGGTGAAGAAGGCGCGGATCCGCAGGCGGCTGCAGCAGGTCGAAGAACTGCCGGACCGCTGATCAGAAGGCTGTCCTCAAGTTTGTGGATGCGCTCGTCGAGAGCCGCGGGATTCAGGGTGGGTCCTGAGAATGACAAAGCCCGGCCCCTCGTTATGAGGGGCCGGGCAACGCTTGCCGTTTTGCCTTAGACCCCCTCTAGGCGACGTAAGATGTCAGAAGTCCGTCGGGCCGAAGCCTCCGGCACAACCGGAAGTAAGAACGGTCGCGCGTCCTCCCCTCCGATCCTCAACTCGCCACGGAGAACGAACGGCCCAAGGTCTAGGTCGAGTGAGTCGGAGACAGCGAAGAACGTCCTCGGACTCGTACTTGCCTCCTGCAAGAGGATTGAGGTCCAGCCGAGATCCGAAACCGTACTCGCGTCGAGGCGATAGAGACGCACGCCAACTAAAGTGACACTGTCCGTCACTGGTACGTTGGCAACTTGAATCCGGAATCGGAACGGCGTTCCGTAAACTTCAACTGTCTCTCCTGCTTCGGACACCGATTCAAAGGAATTGAGGATGTCCAAGTCAAGCACCACCCCATCGTCCCACCGGATACTCTGCGACGCGAATCCCTGGGTTCGCTCCAGTGTGCTGGAACACCCAGCGAACAACATACCAAGCGCTATTAATATTCTGATTCTCAAGTCACGACCCTCCCGAATCGGGCTCCTGCATCGAACGAGGACCCCTCGCAGGCATTCCGCCGAAAACGAGAGTGAACGCGCGTGAGCCCAAAGTGCTCGTATCCCCGGGGCCATCCGTGCCGAACAACAGGAAAGGAAGAATGTCCTCAGTTACATGACAGGGGTCGCTCGACGGACAATAGTTGAAGGTTCCCATGTTTGGTCCAGAAGTGACCGGTGTCTCACCGTTGAACACCCATTCGGCGCCATTGGACATCTCGAAAATTCGATTACCAGGCGCTCCCACAGCGTGAAACGCCCTACTTCGCGCTCCTGTCCGCTCAGTCCCAAGACCTTCGGCTTCACTCAGACTGATCGGACTGCCTTGTCGCGAATTCCGCATGAGGTTCCTCCCTTTCGCGCGCAGCAGCCAGAACACGAAGTCCGTCGCTGGATCCGCCATCAACCCGTACGTATCCGAGAAATTCACCGGATCCCCATTCGCATACCCGTACAGATTCAGGCCACCAGCGAGCCCAATGGGGTCAGGCTGCGTAAACTGGGCCTCTAGCCGAGAGTTGTAAATTCTCAAACGCTAACAGCCTGCTATTTCTTGCCTTAGCCGCTCACTTTTTCCGCTTTGATCGTAGTTTGAGGTGAGACCCCCGACGCGTGTTTTCACGCCTGCGCGTCAGGCATGCATCAACCGTCGACCTTGGTGAGACCCTTGCGGAGTTCCATCACCAATTCGAAATCGCTCCCTGTGAGTTCGACGAACTCAAGCTCCCTTTTCAGCGCCCCGATATCACAATCCTCCTTCGATGAATCGGACTCCAAACCCGCCAGTAGCGTCGCCAGGTAGACGAACTGCCCAGCCAAACGCGACGAAGTGAGTCTCGCTAAGTAGTCCAGACCAACTACGGCCATGCCCGCACCGGGAATCACTCGGGCACTCCTCTCGGTTGAGCAAATAATCCGGGGGAGCGTAGATCGCACCAGTTGTCCGTGGACTGCGCTCCGACTTAGCTCCGCTTGAGCACGCGAAATATTCCCAAGAATCTTAGAGCGCATCTCCTCCGATTGGGCGGGCACGAACGATATCTCCATGCCGTCGATCTGAGTCTTCTGTCCCGTTTTGAAGAGTTTCCGGTGCCATATCGCCGAGACGTAACGCCGCATATTCATGATCCTTCCACCTTGAGTGGTCCGTGGCTCATCCACCACCTCTCCCGCCTGGGCCGCCGGCTCCTGGATTCGGAATCTGTTCTTCGTCGAGCTGCTCTTGAGCTTCCTGCTGACGAAGACGCTCTTCAGCCCATTTCGTATCCGCATCGGGGCCCGCGAGAGTCTGGCCAATGACCAGCCCGATCTGGCCGGCCTTCCTACGCGTCCACTTCATGAGTCTGTCGAGAGCCGACGACGCCATCTCAACGCCTTGCTGTCCGAACGCGCCGGCCAGTCCACCCAGCCCGACTCCGAGGCCAGTCGTCGAAACAACGATCCCGGGGCTTACAGCAGCACATAGGCCCACGGTCGCCATCGAACACATTCCCGACACAGCGACGCCCGCCAAGGTACCCAACGCCCCACCGATCAACGCGCCTTGGCCGGCGCAAGTCGGGTCGCACGCCATCAGCCCATACGGATCCGAGAAATTAACCGGATCCCCATTCGCGTACCCGTACAAATTCAGCCCGCCAGCCAGCCCAATGGGGTCAGGCTGCGTAAACTGGGCCGCTCAAGATCGTACGTCGCCGAAGACCGCTCAGGCGATGCTGCCTAAGGCCCCAACACGACGGGCGACGTCACGA
>JBDNHE010000230.1:0-8612 GCA_041688945.1 Gemmatimonadota bacterium
CTGGCTGGGGGCCGCCCTCACCTCGGGGTTCTTCCTGCTCGGCCGCGCGGTCATCGGCTGGTACCTGTCCAACGCCGCGATCGCGTCGAGCTTCGGAGCCGCCGGCTCCTTCATCGTCTTCCTCATGTGGATCTACTACTCGGCCATCATCTTCTTTTTCGGGGCCGAGTTCATTCAGGTGTGGACCGAGCGTCGGGGACGCCCCATCGAGCCCATAGAGGGCGCCGTGCGTGTCCGGCTGACCGAGATGGAAGAGGAGGCGGGGGACGGGTAGGCCTGAGGTGAGTTTGCAGCGTGGATGCGACAGGACCTGATCGACGACTTGAGCGGCTTCTTACATGCTCAAGACTGCGCGGAGCGGATCGCGGCTATGAGTTCCGCTTTCCGCATGCGGCTGCGACCGCGCAACTTCATGTCACGGGCCATGTCATAGAGTTCGGCCACCGTGTGCTCCCCGAGTGCCTGGCTGTCGCGAGGGCGCTCGCCCTTGCCGACCGCGTTTATCGCTGACGCTCCAGTCGATGATGCACCGGCCGCCGACTCGGTCGATGGCGACGCCGACTTTGCGTCCGGGCGGGTGGGGTCAAACCGATAGATGGCCGCCACACCGGTGGTGGAGGGCATCCGAACACTGGGCATAACCACCACGGCACCGCCCAGCGACGACACTAGTTCGCCCAGATCATCTAGCAGGTCGTCGGTGTGCGCGTCGCCGAGGTCTCCCGACAGATCCACGCGGCCCGTCTGCATGTCCAAGCGACCGGGCACGCGCCGCTGCGCCTCAATGAGCAAGGTCTTCACGCGGCCCGCGGCCGCCGCACGCGCCACCTGTGGCAGCACGTCATCACCCATCTTCTGGGCGCGTGCCGTGCCGAAGTCTTCGGCCAGCGCTGCCAGCCGCGCCTCATAGCGTGGCTCTAGCACCTGCCAGGCGCGCTGGCGCAGTTCGTCCAGCGAGTCGAGCGCTTCCGGATGCACGTCAATGCCGTCCGCGAGCAAATGCGGATTGTGGCTAACCTCGCGGAACAATCGGTGATGTTCGGGCAGCGCCGCGAGGATCAAGGGCAATCCCGAAGGTTGTGAATGATGCTGCAGGATGGCCCGGTCGACGGCGCGAAAGAACCGCTCGCTGTCGATATCCACTTCCGATGCGCGCCCGCCATGTCCGTGATGCATGGCTGAGTGCGCGCCGCCGTACGAGGAGACCGTCAGGTGCGGCTCATCGAGCTCGGCACCGAGGGCCTCGGTCAGTGTTTCGGGAACGCCGTCGGCTAGTTCAAGGGCGCCCACCGCATCGCGATTGCCTTCATAGAGACACACCGTCTTGCGGTTCAAACCGAGGATCTGGAATCGATCGGCCGACTGCGTAATGCGGAGCAACGGCTTCATGTGGAAGCTGTCGGCGACAATCGCCAGCGGTGCGACCGGGCGTTGCAGGCGATAGACATGGAAGTGGTCGCGTGCGCCCAGCACGGCCAGTCCCTCGAACGTGTGCTGCCAGAACTCGGCGTCAGCGGCCAGGGCGTGAAACGGTGCGAGCAGCGCCGCCGTCTGGTCGCGGGGATATTGTTGCGCGAGGGAATGCTCCAGCGCCTTCACCAGGTTCCTGAAGCGAATCGGATCCTGCTGATTGTCGGGGTGATGCCGCGACGTGGGCTGGTACAGCGAGAGGCAGGGAGGCGTGCCGTGCTCCAGTACGCCCGCTGCCAGATCTTGCTCAAGTGTGGTCATTAAGGATTCCTCCATCATGAGTGATGACGCGCTCATGCCCGGGCGCGCAGGGCGGCGCTCGACATTCACCTGCTCGCTCGTCGTCGCCACCTGCTACTCAACGTGCCGGGTGTCCACCGACTTTGACACCTCCACCTCGCGCTTGCCGACGGCAAGGCGTTCCTCGGAAAGCGTCAGGTACTTCGAGTCGACGGGTCCATTGCGCCGCTTCCCGAAGAACCGGGAGGGCTCCTGCGCGTCGCGCGGTGCCCCGGACTCCTGGTTACTTCTTCTTGGGCGGGGACTTCTTCTTGGGTGTCTGAGCGAGTGCGGTCACCTGCCTTTGAAGGGTCTGCCATTGATTCTACCAAGTTCGGGCCGTGTTAACAATTTTGAGGCACTTTCTCGGTGCCCGACCACTCGGCGAGTGCCCAACAGGCTTTCAGCAGCGCCCACGGGGAGGACGACATCACTCGAAGTAGTTGAAATGAAAGGGCCGCCAGAAGGCGGCCCTTTCTGTGTTCCGGTCCTTGGTCGGAATGAGACCCTCAGCCCACGCGCTGGGAGTCAACGAGAAAGGTCACCTTGCAGTTCACGCGGAAGGTCGTGACACGTCCGTCCTCCACCTCCGCCTGAATCTCGTTCACATAGACGTGTTTGATGTCCCGGATCGTCTCTCCCGCCTCGTTCACAGCACCCTGAACGGCAGCTTCGATGGACTCTCCCTCAGCGAGCAGTTCTACAACTTTGGCCAGCGCCATAATTCCTCTTCCTTGTTCCAATTCGAAGTGAGGGAGGGCGATGCCCCTCCCGTCTGTCTTGGTAGCTGCAAGTGTTGTTCCGCTCATCAGACACACACCTCGCAAAGGGAGCAGATACAGATGGGTCTCTTCGATTTTTTCAAGGACAAGGGAGAGGATGACACCTTCGCATTCCGAACTGAGGAGTCGCTTCCGCGGACTGACCGCTCTCCAACGCCTCCCCCAGGCCCAAGATGCGGCGTTCATGATTTATATTTAGGTGAATACCGAAATACTGATGTGCACCGACCTAAGATCCTACAGGGCTTTGACTTACAGTGTCTATGATTTGAATTTCGGTGAATACCGAAATATTAACAACCGTCGACTGAGGGAATGTCGACTGGGGGAATGTCGACGAAGGGAATGTCGACGAAGGGAATGTCGACGAAGGGAATGTCGACGAAGGGAATGTCGACTGGGGGAATGTCGACGAAGGGAATGTCGACTGGGGGAATGTCGACTGGGGGAATGTCGACTGGGGGAATGTCGACTGAGGGAATGTCGACTGGGGGAATGTCGACTGAGGGAATGTCGACTGGGGTCATAAAAGACGCGGGCGCCGGAGACCTTCCCGATGCCCGCGTCCTTTTCCAACCGCGGCGCTCCGGTCAGCAAAGGCTTGCGAAAATCCCAGATGGCGGGCATGCTGTGTATCAGGCCCGGTCGCATCGCACCGGGACGTTCCGATCCATCCCCGATCCGGTTCACGGCCCCATGCGCATCCGCCACCCATCGCTCTTCGCCGCCTTCCTTCTGCTCATCGTCGGCGCCGCCGACCTCCAGGCCCAGGTGATGCCGGAACTGCTCGGCTACTGGGGAGGCCGCGTGCGTTCGACTACCGAAACCCTTCTGGACCCCGCCGACACCCGACCCAACCCGGCCACCACCCGCCGGACGGCGGGCAACAACATGCCGACACGGGCGGACGAGTTCTGGGTGCTGGGCTTTCAGGACACGGGTGGGCAGATGGAGGGATGGCAGCGCTACACCGACTGGAACCGCAAGAACATCATCATGACGCGCGAGGCGTACGGGTATCCGCTCCTGGTGACCGAGATCGATGGGAAGGATTTCAAGGTGGAGTGGGCGCAGGGACTGCTCGAGTGCGAGGCAAACCTTGAGCTGAGCGATGACGACACCAAGGTGAAGGGCCGCTTTACCTGTCGCCGCAAAGGCACCAGCCGGACCGTGATCGAAACGGTGACCAGAGGCCGAATCGACTTCGAGCGGTACCAGCGCGAAGGGTCAGGCGGGGGCGGATGAGGCAGCGCTCGCGAGTGCGCGCCGCGTGGGGTGGATGACGGAGCGCGAGGTCATATCTAGTGCGGTCTATCAAAGGTGTCTCGGCCATTCGACCGCCGATGCATTTGGCCTAGCCGGCTGAGTACGAGGGACCCGAGTCCAACGATCACCATGGTCCACGCAGTCCCTGCCAGCATCCCGGACTCTGCGAAACGCACGGCGATCCCGGCGAGCGCCCATGCGACCACGATGGGGTAGACCCAGACCCGTCGTCGCCAGGCCATGAATGCGGCCACTGCCGTCGTAGCCAGCATCATGATCGCCGACCACGCCGGGCCGTTGCCAAGGCTGATGCCCGGGTCGAGATAGTTTACGTACTGGAAGCTGTTTGCTACGACAGCAACCGAGATCCAGGCGAGGTAGAGAGCGAAGGGCACTGCGATGAATGCGCGATCGTTCCATCTCAGATGATCCTCGATCCCTATCCTGACGTGGATCGCGACCAGGGAGCTGAGCAGGAGCAGCATGATCAGCATTGCCGCGCCGAACCGACTGAACGAGAAGGTCACGATCCACGCAACGTTCAGGAGTCCGTTCACCGGCCACAGCCACCCGAGGCGACGGAGCAGCGGATTCGTGCGTTGCCCGGGAAGCGCCTGAAATACAGTGAACAGGAAGAGGCCCAGGTAGATCACCCCCCAGATACCGAAGACGTAGTCGGCCGGAAGAAAGTCCGAGCTATACCGATTCGCGATCACGCCGATGGACTCGCCGCTCAGGCTTCCCGCCCCGGCGAGGCCGTTCAGCCAAAGGACCAGCGCGAAGGTGAGTACGCCTGCGACTTGCCGGAGCAGATCACCTCGTCCCCCGAGCCCCGATCCGCGGCCCTCGCTCAACCGATCTGCTCGTCAATATGGTGCTCATGGCTGAACGTCGAGCCTACGAACCGCACGAATATGAAGCCGGCCTGGCTGATGTTTGCGATCAGCGCGGTGATATACAGCGCCGAGGCGTTGTCGATCGATACACCGGCGACCACCGCCACGAGGCATGACTGCTCGACGACCTCGAGCATGGACACGACCGCGACCGCGAGGCGATCGGGCTCAATGACCCCTCGGACCGGACGGTAGGCTCGGGCGAAGGAGATGATGATGCCGTTGTCGAACACCAGAAAGGCGGCAGCGGCGAGCCTCCAGAGGAGTGAGGGATCGACTCCGAACTCCGCTATTCCCACCGGGAGCAGCGCTGCGACGACTCCGGCGACGGCGCTCGAGATGACAAGCCTGAGGCGCAGAAGGTCATGGATCGCGCCACCGACCTGGTCTGAGTTGCGACGCAGGGCGCTGACCAGAGCGGCGAAGCCGGCGAACGCAGCGCAAATCTCTGCCAGCGATAGCAGGGTCTCAGTGGGAGGCATTCTAGTCTCCCAATCCCAGATAGCGACCCAGACCGTACCCCGCGGCGGACACAGCGGCGGTCACGCATGTGCCCCACAGCATGTCCACACCGGCCAGGCGGAGCGGGAAGCCCTTGAATACCGCCATCGATGTCAGGTCGAAGGTCGAATACGCGACCAACCCGAGGAAGGCACCCAGAGCGACACTGCGCTGAAGTTGCCGCGCCTCAAGGCCTGGAAGGACGGCGAACACGAGGATCCCGCCCACATAGATCAGGTAGAACGCGACGACGGGACCCAGACGGAACTCGGGCCGCATCAGGTGGCCGACCTCCTTCTGGAAGAGTCCGCCCCCCACGAGCCCGAGCCAGAGGGCCTCGGCGGTGAGCAGGACCGCCATTGTCCCCAGGTAGAGGCGGATCATGGTTGCACCGGGGCCAGCCGAAAGTGCCCTACGATCCACTCGGAGCCGTCGCGAAAATTGAACAACTCCTCACACGCCAGAAAGAACAGACGCCAGCGCTGGAACCAACGCCTTGCTTCGTCACCGTAGGCGCCCCGCAACACCGCAATGACCTCGTCCTCGCGCTGCTCGATGTTCTCGCGCCAAGCCCGGGCCGTCTGCCCGTAGTGGGTCCCATCCAGCTGCCAGTTGGCCTCGACGGTCAGGTCGTCCTGGAAGTGGGAGAAGATGTCGAATGAGGGCATGATGCCACCGGTAAAAAAGTAGCGCCCCATCCAGTTGTCAGAGCCTTCGGACTCGTATGGGTAGGCGAACTCTTTGTGACAAAAGACATGGACGAAAAGGCGACCGTCCGGGCGCAGCCATCCCCGAACTCTGCTCAGCAGCTCGCGGTAGTTTCGCATGTGCTCGAACATTTCGACGCTCACGATACGGTCGAAGGTCTGGTCCAGGGACAGGTCGTTCATGTCGACCGTAATAACGGAGACATTGGCCGGCGCGCGCGCCTCAATGAAACGCCGTTGCGACGCAGAGTTGGAGACGGCCGTAATCCGGCTGTTCGGGAAGGCCTCGGCCATATGGAGCGTCAGCGACCCCCACCCACATCCGAGTTCAAGGATGTCCTGCCCGTCCTCCAGCTGAGCCCGTTCACACGTGAGTTCGAGCATCGCCTTTTCGGCCGCGTCGAGCGTGCTCACGCCCGCAGGCCAGTAGGCACCGCTGTACTTCAGGCGCGCGCCGAGGGCCAGTTGGAAGAATTCGGGCGGGACTTCGTAGTGCTGCTCGTTCGCCTTGTCCGTGGAGAGTGCGAGCGGGCTATCTGCCAACGTTCTGGCAAAGGTGGCCGCATCCGGTCCGGTCCTGGCATCACGCAAACGCTGCCGCACCAGGCCGCGAACCCCCATCCTCAGGCCAGGCAAAGGAACGAGCCCTCGCTCAGCCAGCTCAATACCAAAATCGCCAATCATTTATCTGCCTTGGGTGGCCAGGGAATGAACACGCTGGTTGTCTTCTGATAGTTGCGATACGCATCGCCACGGCTTCGCAGTGCCTGTTTTTCGGTCTGCGGAATTCCGGTAACGCGAAAGAGAAAGGCCAGCATTGCCACCGGGCCGAGCCAGGTGAGTGCCGCGCCTCCACCAATCAGGACGTAGGCCCACCAATGGACCCACTCGAAGAAGTAGTTGGGGTGTCGCGAGTACCGCCAAAGCCCGTCGCGGCACACTGTGCCCTTATTGCCAGGGTCGGCGCGAAACCGGGCTAGCTGCCCGTCCGCGATGCTCTCGCCGGTGACCGCCACCATCCACACGACAACACCGAGTATGGCGAGCGGGCCGAGTTCGGCCCCTTGCATGGCGGCGAATATCGGCAGAGAGAAGAGCACCGCGACCGCGGCCTGTCCTTGATAGAACAGGAAGAAGACCAACGGAGCCCGCGGACCCAGCTCGGCGCGCATGGCTTTGTACCGACCGTCCTCCTCTGCGTGCTTCAGAACACGGTCAGTCAGCAGGTACCAGGCGAGCCGCAACGCCCAGACGGTTCCGAGCGCCGAGACCAGGACTCTGCGCCAGACATCGCCATCAGAAAACCACGGATAGAGCAGCGCAAGAAAGGCGAGTCCAGCCGACCAAGCCACATCGACGCTCGTGGCGTTCTTCGTCTTCAACTGACGGAGCCAGAGCGCGAAAAGAGCCAAGGCCAGGACCGCCCATCCGAGAAGCACGACAGGGGTCATGCGACTGACTCCATTCGTCTATGCAGGCGCGTATCGATCACGCCCCTGAACTCGGGTTTGGCCCAGACAATTTGCACGGAACCAAGAACCGCCTCGTCAAATCCGCCCTCGCAATAGGTGAAGTAGAAATCCCACAGGCGGCGGAACTGCTCATCAAAGCCGAGCGCCTGAAGCTGAGGCCAGTTCTCCATGAATGCGGACCGCCAACGACGAAGGGTCTCGGCGTAGTGCGGCGTCTGATCCTCCATGTGCACCATTCGCATGTCCGTCTTTCCCGCAGCCCCGCTGAGCGCGGAAACCGAAGGGATGAAGCTGCCCGGAAAGATGTACCGCTTTATGAAATCAACCTGGCGCTGCTTGGGGTCGTACCAATCGTCCCGAATCGTGATCGCCTGAATGGCGGCCCGTCCGTGGGATGCCAAAAGGTCGGCGCATTTCTGAAAGTAGATGTCGAGGAAGTGGTGCCCCACCGCCTCGACCATCTCCACGGACACAAGCTTGTCATAGGTGCCATCCAAATCTCGATAGTCCTTCAGCAGCACCTCGACTCGATGCGACAGACCCGCCTCTGCGACTCGAAGCGTGGCCAGCCGATACTGCTCGATCGAAATCGTGGTGGTCGTCACACGGCAGCCCCGGGTGCGAGCCGCATGGATCGCGAAGCCACCCCAGCCGGATCCGATCTCAAGCACGTGGTCGTCGGGCGAGATCTCCAGCTTTCTGCAGAGCCGATCGTACTTTTCGATTGAGGCCTCGCGCATCGACGTCCCCTCATCGGTGAAGATCCCGCACGAGTAGGTCATGGTCTCGTCCAGGAACGTCTTGAAAAAGTCATTCCCCAGATCATAATGCGCCCGAATGTTGCGGGCACTGCCACTGCGGGTGTTCCGGTTCCAAAAACGCAGGGCCGCCAGAAAGGGCTGCGACAGCCTGGCCCAACCGGTCTCCAACCCATCGAGCGCTTCGCGATTGGCCGCGAACAGGCGCATGAGCGCGGGCAGATCATCGGTGGTCCACTCGCCCCGCACGTAGGATTCCGCCGCGCCGATGTGGCCCCCAAAGGCGATGGCTCGAAAGAAAAAGGGATCGGTCACCTTGATGGCGGCCGAGATGGCACCAGCGTTCCCGTCAACATCACCGGCACCAGCACGGCCAGCATCACCACCATCACCACCGCCACCGCCACCGCCACCACCGCTGCCGCTACCACCGCTACCGCCACCACCACCGCTGCCGCTACCACCGCTACCGCCACCACCA
>JBDNHE010000231.1:0-2102 GCA_041688945.1 Gemmatimonadota bacterium
GCCGTGGAGATCAAGCTCGGGGGGCGCTGGATTGATCAAGCGGCCGAAAACCTGCTGGCCCTCAGGGACCGGGTGGCCCCGGAGGCCGCACAGCGATGCGCAGCTTTGGTGGTCGTCACGCCTGACTCTCCGACCTATACTCGGGAGGACGGGGTGGTCGTGACGTCGCCCGTCGTGTTGGGGCCTTAGGCAGCATCGCCGGAGCGGTCTTCGGCGACGTACGATCTTGAGCGGGGCAGTTTACGCAGCCTGACCCCATTGGGCTCGCTGGTGGCCTGAATCTGTACGGGTATGCGAATGGGGATCCGGTTAACTTTTCGGATCCGTATGGGCTGATGGGCTGTGAGGATGGTGACGAGGACTGTCCTTGGTTGGCCGGACTGCTCAAGGAACTTGAGTACGCCGTGGTTCGGAACTCCGAATGTATTGCCGCGAGTGCGGGACTCATTTCTTCGGCTGGGCTCGACCTCTTGGGGGCCCGAGGGTTGTATCAAGGGTACCAAGCGGTTCGGAGTGGCAGCCTCCTGAAGCAGTGGGCGACAGGCCAACTCGGACGTCGGAATCCGTTGACGAGTTCAGCTGGGATGGCGGGATTCTGGGAAGTGAAGGCCGGTCAGGCGCAGCAGTCAGCAATTCTCTTACCGAGCGCCGATGACGCCGCTTTGGATTATGTCACAGACCAAGCTTTTGACTTCACGGGTCTCATTCCTATCGTGGGAACGGTAGTGCAAGCCGTGGAGACGGGGCGTTCATGCAACTAGGAGATAGGATCACAAGCGGGGTGAAGGGAGGCCTGATGGTTGCCATCGGTCTGTGCCTGCTGCTTGGTGTCCTTCGGATCGTATTCGGTTCGAACTATGGCTCCGACCTCCCTTTCTCAATGATTCAGATTGGGGGCATCTATCTAGTCTCGATCCCGTTGGCCGGCGCGGTTGTGGGAGCACTTTGGCCATGGACGGACTCGCAGGTAGGGAGGTTCATTGTGGGGTCTTTGGCTATGGTGCCCGTGTCATTGGCCATTGCGCTCCCGATGGTGCCCATGACGGATGCGACAGTAGGTGAAGCCCTTTTCGGTGCGGGGGTCTCCGCGCTGCTCCTTGGGGGAATCGGGGGCCTGGTAGTTTTTGAGCCGAAAGGGCGCGAGGGCTGACGACCGTTTAGGACTAGGTAGTAACCCGGCCCCTCGCGCCGAGGGCCCAGGGCCGCGGTTTGGTTAGCCGCTCCACCTCGTGACTGGAGTCGGAAGCGCCGTCGTCGACAGAGGCTCGACCCCGCACTACGATGATACCTTGAAAAGGTGAGCGGTTCAGAAGAGGAGAAGCAGCCCCCATAGCGATCCGGAATTGGGAGGTCCTCGGATAATCGGCTCAGTTTACGCAGCCTGACCCCATTGGGCTGGCTGGTGGACTGAATCTGTACGGGTATGCGAATGGGGATCCGGTGAATTTCTCGGATCCGTATGGGCTGTCGGCGTGCGAGGATGACGATCCATGTCCCATCTACTTTGCGGGGCTTCGTTTCTCCGCGACGACTGCGGTTGGAGGAGGTGGAGCGGTTGGGGTCTCGACCTCAGGCGGGGAGTTTGGAGGCTACGCCAGCATCTCGGCGTCAGCGGGTGTGGACACCGGCTATGGATTTGAGTTCGGCCGACTTTTCTCGAGTGAAGACATGGCGGGTTCGACCGTGGAGACGTGCCAGGGATTCGGACCCGTATCCCTGTGTGGCGTCTTCTCGAAGTCGCAGGGTAACGAGCGCCTGGTTGGAGGAACATTCCAGGTCGGTTTTTCTGCTACTCCAGCGACGGCGACAACGAGTTTCTCCGGAACACGCCACGGGACTCTCTCCACCCTCTTCACGAAGCTGCGGTCGTTCGCGGACGTAATGAGTGGAAGCAGGAAGTGCTTGGATGACGGCAGTTGCGAATAAGCGACGGTGAGGAGGAGTCATGACTTACGAATTTGTGGGGACTGTCCGTTTTTCTGTGTAACTGGCCGTTTCATCAAACCGGCACTCGTCCCGGAAATACGAGGGCCAGGTGGTTCAGTGCTGCGGGCCAGTCCTGCACGGGCCGGGTCCACCGCTCACTGGCTTTCATGATGGCC
>JBDNHE010000232.1:0-16754 GCA_041688945.1 Gemmatimonadota bacterium
CACGAAGCCCGACGCCAGGTGCGCACCATCGAGTAGTACGTCCTCGGGCTCAGACATGTGGAGAGGTGCCTCAGACCAGGGTGGCGGTCACGAGCTCGCGCATGGTGGCCACCAGGTCCGGGTCGTCGCTGAGTGGCGCGACGAGCGCGACACGACAGGCGTCTGCCGGGGCGATTCCGCGGGCGATCAGGCGACCCGTCGCGATCAGGAGTCGGGTGCTCGGCACCTCGGTCAGCCCCCGATCCCGGAGGTTTCGGATGCGCTCTCCGAGAGCCACCAGCGCCCGCGCGGTGCCTTCATCCACTCCGCCCTCGTGCTGCACGATCCGAATCTCGAGATCGGCGGGAGGGAAATCGAAATCGAGCGCCACAAAGCGCTGGCGCGTGCTCGGCTTCAGGTCCTTGAGCACATGCTGATAGCCGGGGTTGTAGGACACTACCAACTGAAAGCCCGGGGCCGCAGCCACCAGCTCGCCGACCTTCTCGATGGGGAGCACCCGACGGTCATCGGTGAGGGGGTGGATCACCACGACGGTATCCTGCCGCGCCTCGACCACCTCATCCAGGTAGCAGATCGCACCCAGTCGGGCCGCCAGGGTCAGGGGTCCGTCCTGCCAGACCGTCTCCCCTCCCTTCACCAGGAACCGACCCGTCAGGTCGCTGGCCGACAGGTCATCGTGGCAGGCCACGGTGACCAGCGGTCGACCCAGCCGCCACGCCATGTGCTCCACGAACCGGGTCTTTCCGCACCCGGTGGGGCCCTTGAGCATCACCGCCAGCTCGGCTTCGTGCGCCGAACTGAAGACCTCTACCTCTGCGCCCGTGGGCAGGTAGTACGGTTCCTCGTCCACATATCGGACCCCTTCGTGCCGGACCCCTTCGTCCTGGACCCCTTCGTGGCGTCCGGTTGGAAGATCGATGGGGGGGCCCGCGACTCGGCTTGTACCAGCCGTCACGGCGCCACCGGCTGCGAGTCCGTCTGCGGTGAGCCTGCACCGTCGCCGTCGCCGGTCAGCGCGATCGGCGTCTGGCGGAAGAAGTCCCAGATGAAGCAGGCGGCACCCGCCGTGAACACCGTGGCCGCCGCGATGAGCATCAGGAAGTGAACCTGGATCTTGAGCTGGGTCTCGAGATAGCCGAGCCCCATGATCCTCTCGAGGTAGGTCTGCGCGATGCCTGCCGTGGCAAAGGCCATGGTCATCCCGAACATCCCGGCGGCCTGCAGCCAGAAGGCCCAGTAGCCGAGTTTGCTCTCGCGAGCCTCATCACCGTTCTGGGTGAGGTGTGGCATGGCGTAGGTGATCACCGCGAGCACCACCATGACATAGGCACCGTAAAAGGCGGAGTGTGCATGCATCGGGGTGATCAGCGTGCCGTGCGTCCACTTGTTGACCGCCGGCCAGGTGTGAGCGAGACCCAGCACCCCCGCACCGAACGCCGTGAAGACCGCGCTCCCGATGGTCCAGTGGATTGCCAGCTTGTTGGGGTGAGAGAAGCCCGATCGGCGCATGGCGGAGTAGGCCCATGCCACCATGACAAACAGAGCGAGCGGCTCGAGTGCGCTGAACAGCCCCCCGATGGGAAGCCAGTACTGCGGCACCCCCACCCAGTAGTAGTGGTGGGCGGTTCCGAGGATCCCGGCCATGAACACCAGCCCCACGATCACATAGAGCCACTTCTCCAGCATCTCCCGATCTGCACCGGACAGACGGATCAGCAGGTAGGCCAGCAGCCCTGCCTGGACCATCTCCCACACCCCTTCGACCCACAGGTGCACCGTCCACCAGCGGTAGTAGATACTGACCGTGTAGTTGTGGAATTCCAGCAGCGCAGGGAGGTAGAGGAGAGCTGCCAGTGCGAGCCCCGCGATCAGAACGTTCTCGGTCGTGGTCCAGCGCTCCCCCTTCTTCATGGTGCGGAACATGTTGTAGAGGAACATCAACATTACCACCACGATGGTCAGCTTCACCGGGACCGGCTGCTCCAGGAGCTTGTTCCCCTTGGTCCAACCGAACATGTAGCCAACGACGGCGATGACCCCGTTCAACGTCCAGATCCCCAGCTGCCACCACGCCAGCTTCACCGAATAGATTTCGGACCGGGACTCCTCGGGCACCACGTAGTACGCCGCCCCCATGAACCCGGTGAGCACCCACACGATCAACAGGTTCGTGTGAATGGTCTTGGTGACGTCGAAGGGGAGCAGATTGATTAAGGGGTCGGGGCCGAGGTACTTGGCGGCGCTGAGCAGTCCGAATACGAGCTGAAGCCCGTAAAGGAAGAGGGCCACCGCGAAGTAGGCGTACGCGACCCGCTGGGAGCGGTATCTCATGGGATTCCTTGGTTCCTACCGAAGGGTCAGGAGGTACTGGACCAGATCGCCGACCTGATCCTGATCGAGCAGGTCCGCGAAGTTGTCCGGCATGAAGGAGCGGCCGTTCGCTGAGAAAACGGGCCCCGGGACCACATGTGCACTCGGCTGCAGGATCGACTCGCGCAGATAGCCCTCGACATCCTGCGCGGTCCCCGTGTAGGCGCTGCTGGCCAGAAGTGACTCGATCCGGTCGCTGAGACCTGCCAGCGACGGTCCGGCCAGGGTGATGCCCGCTGCGGTCGAGTGACAGACCGAGCAGTTCGCCGGGGCCTGAGCGAAGAGCGTCTGGCCGATGGCGATCGGATCGTCCGATGCGCCCGCAACGCTGCTGTTCGGGGCATCTACCTGGCCGAAGGAGCCCCCGGTCACGCGAATTGGGCGGGGCGGCCATCCGTTGTTGTTGATATTCGAAACCCATTCCAGAAAGGCCAGAACCTGCCGAATCTCATCCGGAGAGAGGCCCGGATTCGGCATCAGCCGACGGTACTGCTCTTCCGAATAGAACTGAGATGGGTTCTTCATGAACGCCGTCAGGTACGGAATGCCGCGCTGCTGCGTGATCTTCGTAAGATCCGGAGCGTAGTAGGCACCCTCGCCCAAGAGAGTGTGGCAGTTCACGCAGTTGCCGGCGTGCCAGACATCCTTGCCGGCACTTACATCCTCGGTGATCAGCTCGGCGTTGGTCAGTTCGCCGAACTGCCGATGACTGTCGAGCGTCAGTGCGAGGAAGATCCCGGCGAAGGTCAGTGTGCCGATGATGAAGAAGAGGCGCGTCTGTCGCTTCGTCATACCATGATCTCCGACCAGTTCGCGATGCCGATCCCGATCGCGTAAACCGCCGCGGCGAGCATCAGCGCAAGAGTGAGCCAAGCCACGATCTGTCGAGTCTTTCCGAGAGGGGCCATGCCACGATCCCGTCAAAGGAGTGAGCACGTCGGAATCCGTTTTCAGAAACCGAGTGGATATCTTCATGATAATATCATGTATATCTATCCGGGAAAAGATCTCTTGCCCTCCATTCGGTGGATCGGGACGGGAGATTCGGAGTATCAGTCCCGCTCCGGCCGCTCCCGCCCTCACGACGGTGCCCGATGCTCGTATCCTCCACAGTTCGCTACGCGCTGTCTGCCGTGGTCTATCTTGCCGGGAGACATGGCGATGGAACTGGCCCCGTGCCCATGCAGGAGGTCGCGAAGGCCACCGAGATACCCAGCAACTACCTGTCGAAGTTGCTGCACAAGCTCGTCCAGGAGGGGGTGCTGGTGTCCAGCCGTGGCCCATCAGGGGGATTCATGTTGGCGGTGCCCCCGGAGGAGTTGGCGCTGGCCCAGGTCAGTGAACCCTTTAGCGCGCCCGGGAGCCCGATGCCCTGCCTGCTCCGAGACCGGGCGTGCGATTTGGCGGACCCCTGCTTGGCGCATGATCGCTGGTTTGAACTGGCCCGAGGTTTTCGGAGCTACTTCGAGGACACCACGGTGGCCGCTCTGCTCAAGGATGGTGGGTCGGAATAGAGAGACTGATGCGCCGACTGCGCGACTGAATCACCAGCGGCGAGTACCAGCACACCCAAACAGCTTCTCGCGGGGCGCAGGCCCGCCCGGTAACTTCGCCCCAAGCCCACTACCTGCCTGAGCTCCAACCCAGACGGCCGATCATGAAGAAGTCTGCCTTTCTCGCGACAATCGCACTCCTCCTCCTGCCAGTCGCCAGCTCCGCACAGGAACCCAATTTCGGACGCGCGATCGCCATGGACGCCGACAACCTGGTCGTGGGTCAGCCAGTGAACTGGTACGGTCCCGGCACGGTCTACACGTACGCGATGGGTGCGGACGGCAGTTGGATCCAGCGATCCGTTCTCACCGCCCCGGATTCCGCACGCAAAGACGACTTCGGTCGGACGCTGGCCTTCGAGGGCAACACGCTGATCGTGGGTGCGCCTCGAAAGCGGGACGGATCGGGCGTGGTGTATGCCTTCACCCGTGCCTCGGCCACATCCGCCTGGGAAGCCGCAGGCACGCTGGACGCTCCGGGAGCCGGCGCCCACCCCGAGTACGGCGCGGCCCTCGCCCTGTCTGGCGATGAGCTCCTGGTCGGCTCGCCGGAGGCAAACGGCACCGGCGTGGTCTACCGCTTTGCCCGGACCGGCGGATTGTGGGAACGCACCGGGATGGTCACCCCGCCGAATGACGGAGTGACGGACTTCGGACAATCGATGAGCCTGGCCGGCGATCGGCTGATCGTCGGCGCACCGGGAGCGGACGGCGGCATCGGCCGCGCCTACGTCTCCGAACGGACGGCGGGCGGTTGGGGTCAGCCAAGATCAGTCGATCGGCGCGACGACTTGTCGGCCCGCACAGCCCTGGGCACATCCGTGCTCCTGGTGGGTGGTCAGGCCATCATCGGAGCCCCGGGTGTAGCCACGGCCTTCGTGTACGAGCCTGCCGTGTCGGGAGCCTGGACGGTGGCGTTGGAGCTTGCCGCGACGGGCGGGGGGGAGGGGTCGAACTTCGGCTTCTCGCTCGCGGAATCAGGCGGCGACCTTTGGGTGGGCGCGCCGGGGGCCGCGGGTGACGGCCGTGTTTTCCGGTTCTCCACCGGTGGAGAAATGGGCTGGCAGGGCGGGGAACAGGTCGACCCGGACGAGACGACCGGCACCTCGTGGCGGTTCGGCTTCGGCTACGCAATCGCCGCATCGGGCGGCCGGACGGTCGTCGGAATGCCCAGCCGTGACTTTGGCGAGGGCAGGGCGATGGCCTTCAATCGGTCCGGCGGCGGATGGCAGCCCGGGGAACTGATCGAGGGACGGATCTTCCGCCTTGGAGATCAGCTCGAGTCGGGTGACCTCTGCCGCGATGGGGAGATGGCCGAGTTCACCTGCAACAACATGGAGTTGGTGGCTCACGTGCCGATCGACGGTCTGGGGGGTGAGCGCGGCGCCTGGGTCAACGATGTATGGGGCTGGACCGACCCTGATACGGGGCGGATGTATGCCCTGGTCGCCCGCCGGGACGGCGCCTCCTTCCTGGATGTCACCAATCCGGCAGCACCCGCACTGATCGGCAATCTCCCCCGGACCGAGGGCTCCCGGCCTTCCACCTGGCGCGACATCAAGGTGATCGGCACCCACGCCTTCATCGTGTCGGATGGAGCCGGGGCACACGGGATGCAGGTGTTCGATCTGACCCGCCTGCGCAACGTTCAGAATGCGCCGGTCGAGTTCGAGCCCGAGACCACCTACGACGAAATCTTCAGCGCACACAACGTGGTGGCCGACGAGGAATCGGGGTTCATCTACGTGGTGGGATCGAACAGTGGTGGACGGACCTGCGGCGGCGGCCTTCACATCGTCGATGTCCGTGAGCCGACCCGTCCAACCTTTGCCGGCTGCTACAACGATCCGACCAGCGCGCGGGGCTACACGCACGACGCTCAGTGCCTGGTCTACCGCGGACCCGACCAGGACTACCAGGGCCGGCAGATCTGCCTGGGATCCAACGAGTCCGAGCTAAACATCGCCGACGTGACCAGCAAGTCGAATCCGGTCACCATCTCGCGCGCCAGCTACCCCAATTCAGCCTACGCCCACCAGGGTTGGCTCGACGACGACCAGCAGTACTTCTACATGAACGACGAAGGGGACGAGACGGCCGGACTCACGCCGCGCACTCGCACCATGGTCTGGGACCTGACCGACCTGGACGATCCGATTCTGGTGAATGAGTACCTCGGACCAGTCGCCGCCTCTGACCACAATCTGTTCGTGGTCGGCGATCTCATGTACCAGTCCAACTACGGCAGCGGGCTCAGGGTGCAGGACATCAGCGACCGAGAGAACCCGCGCGAGATCGGATTCTTCGACAGCGCTCCTTACAACAACGACGAGCCAGGTCACAGCGCCGCCCAGAGCGGAGCATGGAGCAACTATCCGTTCTTCCCGAACGGGCTGGTGCTCTTCACCAGCGTTCGCGAAGGGCTGTTCCTGGTGCGTGTCACCCGACCGATCAGCTGATGGCGGTGAAGCGGGTGTGGCACGGATGGACCACGCATGGCAACGCGGATGCCTACCAGACGCTGCTCAATGCAGAGGTCTTTCCGGGCATTGAAGCCAAGAACATCCCCGGCTATCGCAGCATTGAACTGCTACGGCGTGAACTCCCGGACGAGGTCGAGTTCATCACCATCATGACCTTCGATTCGCTGCAGTGTGTGGTCGATTTCCAGGGCGAAGACTACACCCGCAGCTACGTCCCCGAGGCGGCCCAAAAGGTCTTGAGCCGATGGGACGACCATGCGGCTCACTATCAGGTGATGGAAGTCAGGGAGTACGAGTAGGATGCCTCAGAGTCGCGAATCTGTACCGAGCTTGCTTCGACCGCATCTTCCTTTCCGGGGCGGCCGAGGGCGGAGAACAGTTCGAGTGTACGGGAGGTTGATCGGAGCGAGGTGAAGCTCCGGTCCCCGTGTTCCCGATCAGGGTCTATCCGAAGTGCGCCTTCATGTCGTTGAGAAGGGCGTTGTAGATCGGATCACAGAAGTCCTGAACCCCTCCTTCTTCGGACTCCCACTTCGAGGTCCACAGGACGACGCATTGGCCCGAGTTCGCCGGTGCCGTGACGGGGATTACGGTCACCTCTCCGAGGTAGCCGCCCACCTTGCCTTTCTCGAGCGGGCCCGGACCGTCGTCAATGCTGTAAGTGAGACAGCGGTTTGTGTCGTCCAGTCCGCGCAGCGTTTCATGGAACGCATCATTCAGGATGCGACCGGCGCCGACTTCGGACGCCCCCCGGTCGCCCACCGGAGTCAGTTTTTCGATGACGTTGGGAGACCAGCTCAGGTCATGAAAATTTCTCAGGGCATTCCAGACGACGTCGGCGGAGGCGCTGAGAACGGTGGCGTGACGACAACCCATTGGACGATTTCCGGGCATAGAGGGATGAGAGAGGTCTTTCGAGATAGGCACGCGGATGCCGGGGCGTCAACTAAAGAGAACTGTCAGATCGAGCCCCGCCATTGACGGTTTGGGAATGATGTATAACCATATGGTTATGTATAATTTCGCCCAGACCGCAACGGCACCCGATCTCGATGTGGTGTTCTCCGCGTTGGCCGACCCAACGCGTCGAGCCATTCTCGCGCGACTGACCTGCGGGGAGGCTTCGGTCACCGAAATCGCTGCGCCCTTCGACATGAGCCAGCCCGCCATTTCAAAGCATCTGAAAGTGCTTGAACGGGCAGGACTGATCGAACGCGAGGCCGACCGACGTCGCCGCCTGTCGCGGCTGAGCGCTGAACCGATGGCCGCCGCAGTAAAGTGGCTGGAGGCGTTTCGAGATTTCTGGTCTGGAAGCTTTGATCAGCTCGACGGATTGCTAGCCGAAATGCAGACAACGACAAAGCAAAACCATCCAGGGGAGAAGAGTGACAAATGAGTGAGATGCCGATCTATGAGCTGGTACGGACCTTCGACGCACCACCGGAACTGGTCTGGAAAAGCTGGACCGATCCCGAACTGCTCACGCGCTGGTACGGCCCGAACGTCGAGACCATCGTGCACGGACTCGATCTCAAGCCCGGCGGCCTCTGGAAGGTTGAGATGCGTTGGGGCGACAACTCCCACTATCAACGCGTCGAGTACGTCGAGGTCTCCCCGCCGTCGCGTCTGGTCTGGCTCCATTCCTCGTCGGACGGCGACTGGAACATCACGCCGTCGCCAATGATGCCAGACTGGCCCCGCGTGCTCCTGACCGACGTGAATTTCGAGAGACTGGAGGACGGTCAGACCCGCATTCACCTGGCGTGGACGCCGCACGAAGCCACCGAAGCCGAGGTCGCCTGCTTTGCTGGGGCCATGGAAGGGATGGGTAAAGGTTGGGGCGCAGGAATGGAACTGCTGGCCGGTTTGTTGCAGGAGATCCAGGCGGGATAGGCGGCTGCGCCGTGCGGATGGCTGTTGCGCCCGGACCAGCCCGGCGAAACCCTTCTGCCGGTGGCACGGCCGTGCTGCGCGAGAATCCCAACCGAGCACCAGAGTGAAGGCTGAGAGATGCTGACATTAGACCGACGGCCCGCGAATGCTTTTGGGCGGGGACTCAGGCTTGTCACCGCCGGGGTCGCCCTGACATTCCCGGCGCAGGTTGAGGCGCAGGCCGCCACCGGCTCGCGTACTTTTACCCGGGCGCTCCAGCTTGAGGAGATCGGAGAAACCTCGGCCAACGTCAGCATCGGCGACGTTGATACGGATGGTCATCTCGACATCGTCCTGGTCAAAGGCCGGCACTGGCCCCTGGTCGATCTGATCCTGATTGGGGATGGTGCAGGTGGTTTTGCTCCGGCGCGCGCCGTGGGTGAGGCGGCCGACCGATCGTACTCCGGCGTGCTGGTCGATATGGATGGCGACGGCGACCTGGACATCGTGGTCAGCAACGACGATCCCGATCCCAAACTGGTGCATCTGAACGACGGTACTGGCCGCTACACCGAGGGTTCGACCTTCGGGGAGCCCGAGTGGTCGACCCGGCATGTCGCCATCGCCGATCTGAACAAGGACGGCCACCCTGACGGCATCCTCGCCAATCGCTCCGGCGGAAACAGCGGCTACAACTACATCTGCTTTGGCGTGGAAGGCGGCGCGTTCGCGGACCAGTGCGTCGGCTTCTCAAGAGAGTCGGCGACCACCATCACGGCTGCCGATTTTGACGGCGATGGCTGGCTGGATCTGGCGGTCCCACACCGGGACGGTGGCCAGGGTTACATCTACCTGAACGACCGCGAGGGGGGCTTCGCCGTGCGCCGCCCCTTCGGAGCCGCCGACGGAAACGTACGGGCGGCAAAGGCGGCCGACATGGACGGTGATGGGATTCTTGATCTGGTCCTGATCGATGAGATGGGCGGTCCAGCGATGCTGCTGGGAAAAGCCGACGGGACGTTCGGTGATCCGATTTCGCTGGGCCCGAGCGGCCTACGGCCTTACGCCATCACGGTCGCCGATCTGGATGGAAACGGTCGCACCGACGTGATCATTGGCTACGTAGAGGCGAGGCCGGTGATCATCTTCAACGAGGGGCCGGGTCGGTTGGCTGCGGTGCCCTTCGGCGACGCGGAGGGTTCGGCCTATGGCTTCGCTGTGGGGGATTTGAACGAGGACGGCCTGCTCGACATCGCTATGGCGCGTTCGGGTGCTCCCAACATGCTCTACTTCGGCGGCTCCTGAACGGACGCGCGAAGGGGCTCCCCTCCAACGGAGGCCTCGAAGCCGGGCACGCTCAGTCCGACCGATTCGATCCGGTCGTCCGAAACGTCCAGAACTCTGAGACGAACCCCGCCAAGGGTCATCTCGTCGCCGACCCTCGGGGCCTGCCCAAGGTGGTCGCACAGGAGATCGTTCAACGTTGTGTCGTCCTCGGCGTCGAGGGCGATGCCGTAGAAGTCGCGCAAATCCAGGACTGAGGCGTTGCCCGTGAGGGGGAACTCGATCCGGCCCATTGGTGCGGCCTCCGTTCGCCGGCAGAAGACAGCGTCCACGGGCGCGCGTGCCTCGGGTTTCATGACTACGAAAACGTGATCGTCTACCAGAAGTTGACTGGAGCCACGAGGGGGAATCACCTGCTCACCGCGTGTGATCAGGGCGACAACAGCCCCTTCCGCCCGGGCGACCAGAAGCTCCTGGTTGGTGATGTCGGACTTGATCCAGGCGCTTCCCCCCTCCAAAGCCCCGTATCGCCCGGGATCGGAACAGGTCGCGAAAATGGTCTTCACTCGAAAGGTCGGTGAGCCCCACGCTTCAACTTCCCGGGCCTCGGGGAGACTCAGGCAGAGCGTGCGGAATCGATCGAGCAGGGCCTGATGCATTCTGGGGTCAGGTGGCGAGTGGGCTTGGTGATGGGTGAGCGTTCCTCAACATCAGCCTTCCCGCGGGGGCAGGCCACCGGACCCGTCGTACGTGAAGCTCCCTCGCGTTCGAACCCAGATGAAGGCGCCCAGCAGAGCGCAAGCCAGCGAGGAGGTGATCAGCCCGGTCAGTCCGCCGGGGCCGGGGAGCGTGGCCATGATCAGCACGACCCCGCACACGGCTCCGCCGATCAGGCCGGATTGGACGGCGGAGCGATAGTCCGCCGCCGGATCGCGCTCAAAGGGAGAGTCCAGGCGGGCCACGATCGCCAGCAGTTCAGCCGTACCGACCACTCCGCCAAACACGAGCACTCCACTCAGCGTCGCGGTCCCTGAAAACGGCCCGAGAACCAGGACGCCCGTCACCAACTGGCCAATGACTACCTGGACGGTGATCGCAGCCGGCATGATCACAGCGGCGGCTGTGACCACGATGTAGATCACGCCCAGAACCCCGACGGCCCGCGAGCCGCTGACCCCCAGGGCCAATAGCGCGGACAGGGAGGCCAGGCTCACCGCGATGGCTGCCAGTCGTTTCCGGATAGGCCACCAGGTGGTCATTGTCCGCCCACCTGCGGCTCCGCGCCGCCACCGCCCAACCCGCGAACCGCGGCCGACCTTGGGGAATGAGACTGGCTGAGCCGGTTCTGCAGGGTCCGCAACGCGAGCCCAACGCTGGCACCGGTGCCGGACACCAGAGCCGAGTGAATGCCACCGCGCTCCAGCGCCTGCCGCTGGATGTGATGCTGCATCGCATAGATCCGCCGTGCGGCATCGACCGACGGATCGCCGTCTCGTGGGAGCAGATCGGAGGTGTCGATCAGCAGCGCCACTGTCGGATGCCCCGACCGTCGATAGTGGAACAGGTTCGAGGTGAAGATCTCGGAGCGTACGCCCGTGACACCGACGATCAGGGCGTCATTGGGAACCGCAGGATGGCGCAGCCGCCGTCCGGGCCGCGCGCGCAACTCAGCGTTCCGCCCCACCGTCAGCAGCTGGTTGAGGAGCAGCCATCGCCCTCGTCTGCCGCCACGAGGCGGGATCCAGGCCGGTGCCCGACCCTGGGCCAGCAGGCCGACGCGGTCGTGTGACTTCAGGTGAGCCGACGCCACCGCCCAGGCCACCCGCGCAGTCCGGGCCAGCGCCTCGGGACTGCCCGCCGTCGAGGTGTCGAGGAGCAGGACAACGGTGCTGGCCCGTTCGGGATGGCGGACGGTCACCCAGGGGACGCTGGACCGCGCCGAGGCGGTCCAGGAGATGTCGCGCAGGCGGTCGCCCGGCCGGTAGGGACGAAGCTCGGCAAAGTCCGAGCCCTGGCCACGCAGTCGCGACCGGTGCTCGCCCGCGTAGGTGCGAGGGGTGCTCGACTTGAGAATGCGACGCAGCTGCATCGGGGCCGGGAGGACCCGGAGCGACGGTGCGACGGCGACCCGGTGCTCACTGATCAGAAGGCTGCCGGGACGTCGGATCCGGACCCAGAGCGTGCCCACGTCGTGCATCCCCCAAGCTCGGGCGCGCACCGAAAAATTAAGCGTCGCGGGACCCGCGCCCTGAAGCGCCCAGCCGATGGTGTTCTCAGGCTCGACCGGGCTGACACCCTGAAGGCCGGTCAACACCACATCGACCTCTCCTTCACCATTCCAGTCTACCTCCACCGTCCCCGAGACCAGATCGCCCTCGAGCGCTTGGGTCGCCTCCAGGGTGACGCGCCCTCGAACCCCCGGCCGCGGGCGAGCAGGCAACCCGACGGCGGCAAGCGCCAACAGGGGCGCGGCCAGTGCGGCCACCTGAGGCGTGCCCGTGATGATCGCCAGCACCAGCGCACCGAATCCCGCAATCAGGTAGGCAGGAAGACGCGGGTCGGTGCGGGTACGACCGGACTCGGTGCCCGGACCGTCGTGGACCGTCCACGTTGTGGGTGGGGGAGTGCCCCGAGTCATCCGATCACGGGGACCGGGACGCGGTCGATCGACTCGCGCACCACTTCGTCCGAATTGATCTGCCGTGCCCAGGCTTCGTCGTTCAGAATGGTCCGGTGGCTCAGCGCCGGAACGGCCATCGCCCGAATGTCGTCCGGCCCCACGAAGCCGCGACCGTCCAGTAGCGCCGCGGCCCGTGCGAGCTTCACCAGCGCCAACGTTCCCCGGGGGCTTGATCCCACCGCAATCGACGGCTCGACTCGGGTGGATCGCACCAACGACACGCAGTAGCCGAGCAGGCGCTCGTCCACGTGGATGGTTTCCGCCGTGGCCTGGAGGGCCAGAAATGTCGGCACATCGCAGACGCGATTGAGGGCCACCTCATCGGTCTGGCGCGCGATACGGCTGGCCAGAAGGGCCACCTCGTCCGATTCGGTCGGATAGCCCATGGTCGTGCGCAGGATGAAGCGATCCAGCTGCGCCTCGGGAAGCGTGTATGTGCCCTCTGATTCGATCGGGTTCTGGGTCGCGATGACCAGGAAGGGGTGGGGCAGGGCGTGGGTCACACCGTCGGCCGTCACCTGGCGTTCCTGCATGGCTTCCAGCAGCGCCGACTGGGTCTTGGCGGGCGCGCGATTGATCTCGTCAGCCAGGAGCAGATTCGCAAAGACCGGCCCGGCTCGGAACTCCGGCCGGTTGGTTGCCAGATCCAGAACGGGGCAGCCAGTCACGTCAGCCGGAAGCACGTCGGGAGTAAACTGTACCCGCGAGAATCCCATTCCGGTGGCGGTGGCCAGAGAGCGTGCGGTCAGTGTCTTGGCGACGCCCGGCACGTCGTCCAGAAGGATGTGCCCATCCGCAATCAGTCCTGCCAGGATCAGGCGGATGACATCGCGTTTGCCGATGACGGCTTTGCAGACTTCATCCAGAATCCGGGTCACCAATGCGCCGGCTTCGGCAACGGCGAGGGGAGCGGTCTTGCCCTGGGTGTGGCCCGGGGCCGGAGTCGGGTCGAGTTCGGAGTTTTCTGACATGCTGGGCGGGGTCAGGGTTCAATTGGATTCAAACGATCAGAAGCGGACGCCTGACGCCCGTGGGCCGACACACGTTCCAGGTCATCCAGCACCCGCATGACTACGTCGGAGACGTTGTCCGGGTCGGGCGGGAGAGTTAGCAACGCCGACGGCTTCAAGGGCGGGCGTGTGTTGAGGACAGCCCTTGATGTCGGCGAGAGCGCCGAGGCGTCCGAGGCATCCAGGAGGTCGAGCGTGTCACGGATCAACGGGTCCAGAAGGCGCACTACATCAGGGGGGAGCGGGGCCGCACCCTTCACTCGCGAGCGGCGTCCCTGCAGCCTCGCGTGAATCAGTGCGAGTTCGTCCGGCCGGTCTGTTCGCTCTTCGGCGGCCCCTGAAAAGGGAGACAGCCAGCGAAAAGGGGAGAGCCACCCAGACGCCGGGACACTGTCCAGGAACGCTGTCAGCGCGGTCGCCAGCGCCGCCGTCAGGATCGTCAACTGGACCACGCTCAGTGTGCTGCGCGGCACTGCGATGAGCAGAATGCCACCGATCAGCATGGCGGACGTTGCCACCGCTTCGGAGTAGCGCAGCCCCTGCTTCATGCGATCACGCCTTCGGCTCCGGCACGTTTGGCCTTGGGACCTTCACCCTCGGCACCTTCAGCTTCAGCACGCGAGGCGCTGGCGCCTTTCACAGCCCCTGCCGCCCCCCGCACCGACCGCAACTGCGCCAGGCTCTCGGCAAGGGCGTCCGAGGCCTGTGCCTGGTGCGCCGCCGAGATTGGCAGGTCGCTGAACTGCGCCAACACGTAGAGCGCGGCCAGTTGATGCAGCGGCGTCGACGGGATCCCGAGAGGACCCAGGACTCGGTACAGGTGCTCGTGGGGCGCCTCCTGGGGCTTCCGAACCGCACCCGCCTTCGAGAGCACCTCCTGCAGCTTCACATAGGCGAGGGTGATCTGCGCCCGGGGGTCGTCCGACTCTTGCTGAGCCACGTCGAGGGAATCTTCCAGCCCGCGCTCGGCCTCGTCGGGCGACAGCTCGGGCTCGTCCACGCCCCGACGACGTCTGCCCCAAGTCCGCGCGATCACCAACGCCATCGCAGCCAGGATCAGGATCATCAGTGCTCGATTCAGCGCCTCGGGGCCTCTCATCTCCTGATCGGGGTCCGCCTCCTGTGGAAGCAACTCGGGCGCCTCGACCGGGTCCGCTTCCACCATGCCCGCCGCTCCGCCCATAAACGTCAGCGATTGACCTTCGGCGCTCCCATCAGGCCCGGAGAGCTCCGGGTTGGGCGGACCCAGTTCCGGTCTCGTGATCTCGCCCCGACTCGGTTGGGTCAACAGAGCGACCGAGGCCAGGCTCGCCATCAGCAGACCCGCCGTGATCAGGGCTGTCCCAACCGAGACCGACCGCCCCGGACCTCGGACGCGCGGGCCGATGATTCGATGCAGGATCAGGAGCCTCCAGATCGCACCACCCACGATCATGGCGCCGACCACACGGATCCAGGGCAGCACCTCCGGCGCGACCTCTCCGGGCGGACTGACCAGGTGCCCGCGTGCCGTGAGCCCCACCAGGGCGCTCAGGGCAGACGCCGTCAGCAGCGTGCCCATCAGACGGCCTCGGCGGTCTCCTGGATTCGTCGGCGGAGTGGCGGAGATGGGGATGGGGATGGGGATGTCCTCGATCAGTTTAAGCGCCATTTGTGATTAACAGTACGGGGTTCAGTTTCCGGCCTTACGGCGCCCTTGGAAAGGGTACTGGCGATGATGCGCTTCAACGCCACCATCTTTCGCCGATGAAGTAGCTTTTCTAGCATCCGTCCGACCCTTGCTCCCCAATCGATGCGGCTCCCATGAGAAATCCCCCGGCCAACGGCCTCCCGGGCCGAACGCCAGTCGGGGTGGGGCAGGGTCTGAATGGCCCACGGACGCGCCTTTGGGAATGGATCGGCGTCGCGACCCTTCTCTCGTTGGGCGGTTTCGCTCCGGTGTCTGCGCAGACCGCCGTTCAGAACGGTGCTGTCCAGAACTCGGTCGTCATTGTCCGCGCCGACTCTCTGTTCGCCCGTGGCGAGTCGAAAGCCGCCCTGATCCTCCTGCGAGATCGGCTGGCCGCCCGCGATTCCACCGGGTACGCGCTGCTCTGGCGGGCGGCACGCGCAGCGATTGCCCAGGGGTCGATACTGCCCGGCCCCTATCCCCAGAACTACCTTCTCGAAGAAGGGATGCGATGGGGTGCGCTCGCCGAAGCCGAGGCGGTTGCGGGTCCATTGGGGCTCAATGGCGAACGCCTCCCCACCGGGAGTACGGCCGACGTAAGTGGCGGCTACTGGCAGTTGGCGTCCACCGGCCTTCGCGCCAAGAATGCCGCCCCCAGATACGGTGCCGAGCTGGCCGATCAGATCTGGACGGGAGGCTACGCGCTCCTTGCACGGGCTCCGGACGACCCACGAGTGCACTCGCTTCTGGGCCGACTGCATATGGAGATCATGTCGCTCTCCTGGACGGAGCGAGTCCTGGGCCGGCTGATCGTCGGTGGGGAGGTCCTGGGGAATGCGACCTGGGATGACGCCGAGATGCATCTGACGCGCGCGGTGGAACTTGAGCCCTCCAGTCCGCGGTATCTACTGGATCTGGCCCTCCTGCACGCGGCCAGGGAACGACCAACCGCGGCCCGGCTTCTGGCTGAGCGGGTCCTTGGCCTCCGTAGCGATGCAGTCGACGCAGAGGCGGTGAAGCAGGCGGCCTCTGACCTGATCGATCGTTTGGGTGGGTGAGTCCGGATGGTATCTTTGCCAGCATGTCACACGCGATCCCTTGGGCTACGGCCGCAACCGCCAACCGGCAACACCGATGACTGAATCCGTTGCGACCCAGGCCTTGGCGGCATTCGGCACGGCGGCCCTCGTGCTGGCGAGCTCCCTCCTGTTGGCGGCCCCGATCAGCGCACAGTCCATCGACATGCCCGAGCTATCGGTCTCGGACGACGGCAGGGCCGTGCTGTTCCGGGCCGACTCCCTCTTCGATGCCTGGGATGTCGAGGCCGCCTACGAAGTTCTAGCGGCCCGGATCGAACGGTGGCCGTTTGACTATGAGGCTCGCTGGCGGGCGGCCCGGGCCGCCCTGCTGCTGGGGATCCTCGAAGACGTCGAGGAGATCGAGGCAGTATGGTTCGAACGGGCGGCGGCCCATGGCACCGCCGCAGCGGATATTCGCAAGAACGGCGTCGACGGCCTCTACTGGGCGGCGGCTTCGCGGGGTCGACAGGCGCTTCAGCATGGGCCTCGCACCTCCACCGAGCTCGCACAGCAGATGTGGGACCTCACCGAACGGGTGCTCGCGCTTGATCCCGAACACGGCGGTGGACACAACATTCTGGGCAAGCTGAATTACGAAGTGCAGACGCTGGGCTGGGTGCAGCGGGCCCTCGCCCGGTTGGTGCTGCGCCAGCCCTTCCTGTCGTCGACCAGCTGGGAGCAGGCGCTTGATCACCATCGCCGGGCAGTCGCGGCCGAACCTGAGGTCGTGCTTTTTCAGATGGACCTGGGCCAG
>JBDNHE010000233.1:0-11833 GCA_041688945.1 Gemmatimonadota bacterium
GTCAACATCACCGGCACCACCGCTGCCACCACCGCTGCCACCGCTGCCACCGCTACCACCGCTGCCACCATCACCACCACCACCAAAGTGACTGACCATCCCTTCGTGGCTCAGGGTCAGGCGCCCGTGCTTCAATCGACGGAGGCTCATGCGTACGGCGCGTGTCGCCACTCGATCAAGAAATGTCATGTAGCTATCTGGTCGGGGTGTTTGAAGTAGGGAACGCGCTTGAGACGCAGCTTGAGCGCCTGCCAGTAGATGCCTGAGGCGACGCGCAGGGTCATGAGCGGATAGCGGAGCAATACGGCCGCGAGAGATCTTCCGGAGATTTCCTCGCGCCGGAGGCGCAGGGTGGCGTCGAACACTTTGGTGTCCTCGCCCCCATCGCTCTCCTCGCCCCCATCGCTCTCCTCGCCCCGATTGGTCACTTGGCCCCGGTTCTCCATGTGCACCACCAGACGCTCGGTGGGCTCGCTCAATCGCCAGGTGTACTTCTGCTCCATGGGCATGAAGGGCGAGATGTGGAACGCCTTGTCGAAGCGATGCGGATGGCGGGCCGGTGAACCGCCTGCTTCGTCTGCCTGAAGGGCGTAGACGTGCCGCTCTTTCCAGGGAGTGTTCGTGATCTCGGCAAGGATCACGTCGAGGCTCTCCCCATCCTCATCAAAGCAGTAGTAGAACGACACGGGGTTCATGGCGAAGCCGAAATAGCGCAGATGCGTGAGCAGGCGGATCGGCCCCGTGGGGCGTCGTCCGGTGAGTCGCTCAGCTTCGGACAGGACCGCGTCGCGAATGTCGGTCTCGCCCCGGCCGAGGTAGTCACTCGCACGGAACCAGGCGGGCGCGGGGGCCTTGGCCGACCAGAGCCATCGGTCCGCGAACAGGGTCGGGAGCTCGTCGAGATCCAGGTACATCATAAAGAGCGGATAGGTGAACTCGTGCGCCACCGGACCCAATCGCCGATGCCGGACCGTTCCCTCGTAGATGCAGCTCCTCACAGAGCCCCCCCGAACCGCTTGGCGACCTCTACCCCACTCCGGACGCCATCCTCGTGGAAGCCGAAGCCCCAGTACGCGCCGCAGAAATGGGTGTGGCTGTGGCCGCTGATTTCCCCGTGACGCTTCTGAGCGGCCATACCGTCCAAGGTGTAGGTCGGATGACTCAGTTGGGTGCGGTACAGGATCGTCGCCGGATCAATCGACTCGGTGTCGTTCAGGGTGACGCAGTACGTGTCGTCGGTGTCCAGCGTCTGGAGCTTGTTCATGTTGTAAGTGACCGTGGCGAGTGCCCCCGCGTCCGCGCCGACCTTGTAGTTCCAGGACGCCCATGCGCGCCTGGAACGCGGCAACACCGATGTGTCGGTGTGGAGCACCACGTCGTTCTCCTGAAACGGGAGCGCGCTCAGGATGTCGCGCTCGGCTACGCTCGGATCAGCCAGAATGGACAGGGCCTGATCCGAATGGCAGGCGAAGACGACGTGGTCAAACACCTCGCCGTCCACTGTGACGTGATCGTCGTGCCGCTCGACGCGGCGCACCGGGGTCGAGGTGCGGATGCGGTCTCGGAACGGGGCCACCAGAGCCTCCACATATCGGGCTGACCCGCCTTCGATCACCCGCCACTCGGGCTGATGGTTCACCGTCAGCATCCTGTGGTTGTCAAAGAAGCGGACGAAAAACTCAGCCGGCATCTCCAACACGCGCCCCCCGGGCATCGACCAGAGGGCCGATCCCATCGGGACCAGATAGTGCTCGCCAAACTCCGCGGAGAAGCCTTTGGCCTTGAGGTACTCGCCCAGGGTGATCGATCCGGCACTGCTGCGAATGTCGAGTGCAGCCTCGCGATTGAAACGCAGAATGTCCCGAAGCATCCGGAAGTAACCCGGACTGAACAGATTCTTTGGCTGAGCAAAGAGTGAGCGGATGCTGGTGCTGCCGTACTCCAGGCCCGCCGCGTCACATCGGACCCCGAAGCTCATGTTCGATGGCTGGGTGGCGACGCCGAGGTTACCGATCAGCTTGGTGAAGAGCGGGTAGTTCGTCTGGTTGTAGACGATGAAGCCCGTATCGATGGAGCGCAGTCGACCGTTCCGCTCTTTGACCTCGACGGTGTTCACGTGACCACCAACCCGGTCCCGTGCCTCTAACACTGTGATGTCGTGTTGGTCCTGGAGCAGATGGGCGGTGACCAGCCCCGAAACTCCCGTGCCTATGATGGCGATGCGCATGATCTGAGTCCTCGATCCAGAGTTGACCGAGGCGGCCTTGAACTGACCGCCTCGGCCCACCTGGGAGGGCTCTGTTGCTTAGCGTGCCGGGGGGAGCATGACGGAATCGATGATGTGGATGACGCCGTTGGAGGCTGCCACATCGGTGGTCGAGACTTCCGCGCCCGCTACATACACCTTGCCCATCCGCACTTCGATCGGTGCGGCGACTCCGGCAAGCGTCGGAGCGCTGGAAAGACCAACCACGTCCGACGCCATCACGCGTCCAGCAACCACGTGGTAGGTCAGGACGCGGATCAAAGCCTCTTTGTCAGCCAGGAGCGCCTCGACCGTACCGGCCGGAAGCTTGGCGAACGCGGCGTCGGTCGGCGCGAAAACCGTGAATGGGCCCTCGCCCTGGAGCACGCCAACGAGGTCGGCCGCCGTGAGAGCTGCGGCCAGCGTGTTGAAGGTACCCGCCGCAACGGCGGTCTCAACGATGTTCTTGTCGCTCTGAGCGGCCAGCGAAGCGGGGACCAGGGCGAGCACTGCGAGGACCATAAAGGTCGAAAACTTGCGAATCATCTGTGAAATCTCCGTGGAAATGGTCAAGCCTGTCTAACACTTGTCCAACGATATTCGTCCACCGTGCATCGTTTGTCAAGCTATTGTCGAAACATTGCTTGATAAATCTTAGACATTGGCCTAGAATGGTCCCATGACAGAGACTGAAGAGGCGAGGCATCCGATACGAGTAGTCGCCCAGAGGACCGGGCTCACGCCGGCAACCATCAGGGCGTGGGAGCGCCGGTACGACGCGGTTGTACCGAAGCGGTCCGAAGGCGGGCAACGGGTCTATTCGGATGTGGACGTGCAGCGCCTACGCACGCTGAAGGCGCTTACCGACGCGGGACGGGGCATCAGCATGGTGGCCCATCTCTCGAGTGTGGACGCCGAAGCGCTGCTCACGGAGGACCTGGCCACACGGATCCGACCGGAATCCACCGGATTAAGCGCGCCGCTGACCAGCGTAGACGAGGCCTACGAATACGTCCTTGCTCTGGACGCGGACGGACTCGAGAAATCCCTATGGCGCGCACTCGTGACGCGAGGGGCGCGGCCCTTTCTTTCTCAGGTCGCCGGCCGGCTCATGCAGCGCATCGGCGAAGCATGGGAGAGCGGCGACATCACGCCGGCACACGAGCACCTGGCCAGTGAGGTCATAGGGCAGCTCCTGGACCGCCTGGTGGATCGCGTCCGCCCGCGCGACTCCCCTATCCTGATTGTGACGACACTCCCGGGCGAGCGGCACGGGCTGGGCGCCCGCCTGGCCAGCGCCGCGGCCGCCCTGGACGGCTGGGGCGTGGTCAATCTGGGGACCGACTTGCCGGTGGAGGAGATCGCGATGGTTGCAAGCAGGCTGGGGGCGGACGGGGTCGCCATCAGCATCATCCGACAGACCGAAGCGACCACCAGCGCCCACGCGTTGTCCGAGCTTCGCCGGCTCCTGGATCCGCGGGTGCTCCTATTCGTGGGGGGCGGAGGCCTGGCCGCCATTCCCGAGTCGCTCATGCCTGCAGGACTGATCCGGATTTCCGGGCTTGATGGGTTTGCCGAGCATCACCCACGCCTGAGCTCGTAGGGCTTCTAGCGGCCCACTCCGAACTGCACGCCGGTACCGAAGGACCAGCCACTGAGGTCCATCTCAAAGGGGGTGCCCAACGGTGGGGTCCCACCCCATTCCACACTTGGGAAGTCCCGAAGCATGTAAGACGCCTCAAAGAACAAATTGAATCCGGCCACCTCCAAGGCGTGACCGACCAAGGCTCCGGCCAGGAAGCTCTTTCCCGTTCCCCTGAAGGAAGCGCCCTCCTCCGTGACCACCTGCAGACCCGTCAGCTCCATCAAGCCAGAGCGAAGCCCGAAGTACGATCCCAACGGCTCATAATTGGCGTAGAGCGAGACGGAGGGCAGGTCCCGCACCGCCCCCTTCATTTGAATGGAGGGCGCACGCGCCTCGAATCCCGTTAGCTGGCCATATCCCAACCCCATCTCAAAGAGCCAGATGTCTTCTCGGGGTGTGAAGGACGACGTGCGCTCCACGTCGTAGAAGTTGATGGTATCCACCCCTTCTGCGGTGTGCTCCACACGCATCTCTCGCCATACCAGGCGAACCGAGTCGGCGGGGGTCCTGGTTGGACCTGACGCTCGGGAGACGGCCCCGACCGAGAACAGAATTTCCAGCCCAAAGTGACTCAGCTGGTCCGCTCGGACCTGGTCGGTTTGGGGTGCGAGTCCGCCGATATTCGCAAAAAAGGAGAGGTCCGAGAATCTGTTCGCCAGGGCGCCCAGGAAGCTGTACTGAGCCGAAAGCCCAGCCGGAAGAATGCAGGTCATCACTACCACGAGGAGTAGCTGGCTCGTGTTGGAGCGCAGCGAGGTGCGTGGCGTCAGAGTGCGAGGGCGAGGTATCATGCGTCGTCCGAATGAGGGGATGCTGGCGGAATCCTAGGGCGGTAAGGCCGAATCCGCACGGATGAGTCACGAATTCATGGGAGCAACGCCTAAATGCCTGCATCAGATGTCCTTGCAAATGCCTTCCGCTACCTCGTGTATGCCTCTGTTGGGCTCACGTTTCTGCAGATCTACCTGACGCTAAACAAGCTCTGGAAGCGAAAGCATGAACGTGCGGTCGCCGAGAGCGTCTCGATCCTGGGAGAGTTCGTCGGACTCATGCCCCTGATGATCATGACTGTCCACTTTGGGCTTCAGTCCCAGTGGGAGGGCTTTATCGACGGCCTGATGTGGATTTTTGGAGCCTCGGTCACGGTCATGATTGGTACCGGAATCTGGGTCGAAGGGCAGCGACGTCAGGGGCTGCTGTCTCTGCTGTGGAGTTCGATCCGTTCAGAGAGAAAGGAAGTCGGCTACCTGGCAAAGTCATTCCTGCAGCCGTCCGGCGCGGAGCAGATCATGGACATTCTTGGACATGTGGCGCTGCTCGACTCGCACCTGGATGATCGAGAGCGGGAGTTCATTGGGTCGTTCGGTGATGCTTGGGGAATCGACGTCGACTGGGCTGCCTTGGAGTCGCGGTCGTCCAAGGGGACCGATCCGCTCCAGCTTCGAGAAGGCATCGCCCGATACCTGGCCACATCGCCGCCGCTGGCGCAGGTGGTTCAGCTGGGGGACGTTCTGGTGGCACTCGTTGCCATCGACGATGAGGTCACCGCTGAAGAGTCGCTTATGATGGCCGAGGTCAACGGGATGCTGTCGGCTTATGCCGGATCGGAGGAACCACGCTGGGGGGTGGTGCTTGTTCCCCAGGGGCCCGCACAGGATTCGGCGGTCCGATCCCTATTGCCCAACCTCAAGCCTACTGAAATTCGCGGTGGAAAGGCTTACTTGGTGGGGCGGCATCACTCTCGTGAGTACGCGGAGGTGGTGGGTGCACGCTATGCGGAACTCAATGTTTTCTCCGCCGTGATTCGGCTCGACCGCGTCGCGTGAACTGAATTGACCAGATTGGTCAAGCAGCGTATTTTCGGGCATGAGCAAGAACAAGAACAAGGATGAGTCTGTGGTGGCCGAGGCGCTGGTGGTCGCCAAGCCGCTGGTAGTCCGCGAGACCGTCAGCCTCTACGACGCCAAGACCCATCTGTCCTCGCTGATCGAGCGGGCGGCAGAAGGCGAAGAGATCGTGATCTCAAAGTCGGGGAAGCCGAAGGCGAAGCTGGTGCCATTGGACGACGTGCGCCCGCGGCGGCAGCCGGGTCAGGGAAAGGGTTGTTGGACGGTGCAGGAAGACTTCGACGCGCCTTTGCCCCCAGAGTTGATTGCCGCCTTTGAAGGCCGCGGCGAGTGAGACTCCTGCTCGACACCCATGTGCTCATCTGGTGGGATTCAGGTACCGGGCTCCTCCCGGCTACGGTAGATGCGATCCAACGCGCGGATCAGGTCTATGTGAGTGCCGTCAGCGGTTGGGAGGTCAGCATCAAGGCCTCGCTGGGTCGCCTCAGAACGAAACGATCCGTGGTTGATGTGGTGCGAGAGTCGGGCTTTGAGGAATTGCCCGTGCGGCTCGGACACACTGAAGCACTCGCCGAATTGCCGCTGCACCACCGCGATCCCTTCGACCGCATGCTCGTGGCCCAGGCGCGGCACGAGGGGCTGACGCTGGTGACGCGGGACGCGGCTCTGGGCGCTTATGAAGTGAAGGTGCTGCCCGCCTGAGGCCGCCCGCTTGTGCGCCAGGCGGGAGGAAGTGCGAGAGAAGCTGCTCGGTATCTAAGCTGGCACCACGCGGACGATCTCCAGATTCCCGCTACGCTGCTGCGCCTGCCAAAGATCATAGGCCATCTGTAGCCGAAGCCAGTGCTCGGCCGTCGAACCGAACGCCTTCTCCAGCCGAATCGCCATTTCAGGCGAAATCCCCGAATGGCCGTTCACCAGCTCCGAGAGCGCCTTCCGCGAAACGCCCAAGGCTTCAGCCCCGGCGGTTACCGTCAGGTTGAGCGGCTCCAGACACGTGAGCCGTACGTTCTCCCCCGGATGGGGAGGGTTATGCATGGGCATGGTTCATCTGACGTTTCAGCCCCTTGTGACGAAAGCTCCTGATCACTCTCCAGCCACTCCCTGATTGCTCCCTGCCTACGGTCTGACTTCCATCAAGTGTCACCCGTCACGTTACAGGTGTCAAGACAAACAGGTGTGGTGGCAGCTTTGAGAGCCCGATTCTACTTGACATCGGCGTTCCCGCTCGACTCCGGCGTTGTCGCGACTATCCTCCCGCCAGACCTTCAGTTGGTATCAGGAGGGTGACGACTGACTGGACGCTCAGGGAGTCTTCGATTACCCCGACCACTTTATTGCCTCTGAGCGCCATCTGGCCTGGCACGAACCGGACGCCTTCCGGCGGCACCACGGCGGCCAAATGGCGACCGTCTCTGTCGAATACATGCCAGGTCGAGATCGTCGCGCCATCCTCCGTTACGCCGACCCACACCCTCCCAGTTTCGTCAGCATTCAGAGAGATAATGGGCGGAATCCTGGTTGGGACCCGATCGAGCTCAAGCGACAAGGAGGCCGCGATGCTGTCCCGAACGCGCGTGGGCACAGTCATGCCAAGCAGTGACAAGGTCACAACTCGGTCGACTTGTCCTGAGGTGTCGAGTCGCTCAACTCGGAAGTCGCGAGTGTGCACCCGCCACGTCACAGAAAGAGAAGGCACAACCGCCGTGCGCGGAGCGAAGGGTGGGGCAGACCGCATCCGGATTCCGTTGTGCTCCTCCGATACGCTCTCAGGCAGGCTGATGGGCGGAAGTCGCAAGGTGGCCAATGGGAACAGGGCTCCCTCTCGGAGCCTGTATTGGTGGACCGTCGCCTTTGACGCGCCCGGGGTCAGTCGATCTTCGACCACGAAAAGTGTGGTGTCGTCCTGCAGAACCGCGGACCAGGGGATTGACGTGCTGTAGCCCGAGGCGGGATAACTGACGGTTGTAATCTCCCGGGTGCCCGCTGCGAAAACCGTCAGGCGTCGTTGTAGCGGATCCATCACCCAGACGTCACCTGAAGGCGAGACATCGACCCAAGAGACGATGGAGAATTCCCCCGGTCCCTTACCGGACCGACCGAGCACCTCCTCGACATCTCCGGAGGGGCTCAGGACAACCACTTGCCGGGCCTGTCCATCGGCGACATAGGCCCTCCCCAAGTCGTCGAGCGCAACAGACACAATACGGCCAAAGTCTGCAGCTGTGCCTGACGAGACTGAGCCAGCCCGAAAGGCCTCGGACAACTCAATTCTTGGCGCCGTGGCAGGATCAACCTGTCTCTCTCGATCCATGACATTCGTGTCCTCACCTCCCTCGCAGCCAGCGACGAACATCGCTAGCGCTACAACGAGGCAAGATGACGACCTGGGAAGACAACTCAAGCCGGGTTGCACATTTTTTCGAACTCTGGAACCGAATCCCTGTTGAGAATTGACGAGGCCGTGCCTTGCCGTCTAGGTCCGATCACCAGCGTTGCCGATGTCGTGTCGCTACCTTGGCGGACTCGGATCTGATACTCGGTTCCCACTACTCCCTCAGGAAAGGGGGGGCCGTCGCCGGGCTCCCGGTCTCCAACGGCTAGTAAGATATCTCCAGGGAGGAGGCCCGCCCGATGGGCCGGAGAACATGGTACTACCGACAACACTCTCCATGACTCCCCGGCTCGCGTTTGGCCGGGTGCCGGCGTGCTCCATGTCAGTCCAAGCTCGCCCAAGGACGCACTCGCTTGCGGGGCGACGCCGATCACCTGCCCGGCCAAGCCGGTCCCGGAGAACATTAGCACGCAGATGACCGCGGCTACAATCCGATACTTCATCGACTCAACCTCTCTTTAGTTCCTGACTTCATCTGAACCCAGCATTCGACGAACCGATTCGCGGATTGCACTCAGGGTGGGGGCACCGCGCACTAGTTGGCTGTCGAACAATATCGTGGGCGTGCCGGTAACTCCGAGGTCACGTCCGGCGGAAAGATCGCGCTCCACTGACGGAGAAAATGGACCCTCGATGCATTGGCGGAACGCCTGAATGTCTCCCACCCCCGCATTCTGAGCCAGCTGCCACATTGGGATGTCCGCCAGGAGGTTCTGTTTTTCGAAAAGGAGGTCGTGCATTTCCCAGAACCGTCCTTGCTCAGAGGCACATTCCGAGGCGTGCGCGGCCAAGCCAGCTTCGGGATGATTCGGAATTGGGAAGTGGCGGTAGACGAGTCGAATATCGTCGACCTCTCCTTCCATGGCGACAGCCAACCGCTCCGTGAAGATTCGGCAAGCCGGACATTGGAAGTCGGAGAACACGATGATCGCGTGCCCAGCAGCCGAGTCCCCACGAACGTGTCCGTCCGTCGCGAAACTCCTCCAGTCCTGAACTACTCGATCCTGGGCCGAAGCCTCAACGGCGTCGTGCGGTAGTCGACCCATGAACCGGTCTATTACGGACGCGAAAGCCGAGAAGGCGACAAGGAGGAGAGCAACCGATGAAGCCGTTTCGACCATGCTATAGCGTTTTTTCATGTCATCGCCTTTAAAGGAGGGACCTTGCGGCTTCCCGTTTGTGGGGGCTCACCGGGAAGCCGCTCTGGGGTCACTCCGAGTTCGCGTTACGTCGCGTTACACTCGATTGGGCCCTGGAAATCGATACTGTGCCCGTTACAGATGACATTTGCGACACCGCCCCAGGATCCGCACTCTTCTCGGATGACACCCTTGACGTACTCAATCTGAGCCTCGTTGCAGGCGAGATTCGTCGTGAGAGGGGAAGCATTGACATCGTCAGCGCCTCCGACGAGAGCGATCACGGCAAATCCAGCGATCGTCCCAACCAAGTTCCGTCTCAGCATTCTTGTAACTCCAGAATAGAGATCCCGAGACGCCGAATGCGACTCGGTCCACAGACCTACCACGGCTGCGACTAGTATACCAGCGGTGGTCGGAGATCCGGTCAGGACGTTTCAGATGGGGGAAGCAGCTCGACGACTTGGACTGCCAACGCCTTGGCGACGGCCATAAGGACTTCAATCGTAAACTTGGGCTTCCGTAGCTGGTCGTGGAGGGTGGCGTATGGGATTTCGGCTCGCTCAGCGAGCCTTCGGATGCTTAGCCCCGCGGCCTCTGCCTGGATTCGGCCCTTGATATCAGCATGCAATTTTCAGCTCACTACGTGCTCCTTGAGGCTGTCGCCGTCGTACGTGACTTGATAGGGACGGTACTCCCGCGAGTTGACGTACCAGTCGTTAGAAGGTGTAGCCGCGACGATGAGGGATTCTCGAAGATGAAGATCCGGGAGGGGCGCATTCGGATCGGCAGCCCGATTTAGATGTCTACGGCAACCTGTCATTGTAGAATGTCCCGACGGCGCGCTTTGGTTTACTCCACTGGGAAACTTTGAATCCGCTCACCGGCAAGGGTCGAGGGTCCTCTGAGGCACCGATCTTGGTCTTAGAGGGGGACCTCCGCCGCTTTCTTACACTGGGCCGGACTCGGAGTAGTCACGGCCCGGCCCTTCACAATCGGCGTCGGGGCCTGAACGGATATACGACGAAGAGCCCAGTTGGTGGCCCCGGCCAAGACCACCGCACCGATTCCTGAGAACAGCCGTTCGCGGTTCGCCGTGATCAGCGCAACAGGCTGATGGACCATCACATGTTCGACTCTGTCATTTGCGTCCCGGCTTACGACTTCTGTCGTCTTGGCTCGCGAGGATGATCTCGCAGGGATCGACCCCATAGAGCTCACAGAGCTCAACCAACTCGAACACCTCAAGCGACCGCAGCCCGTTTTCAAGTTTGGAGAACGCCGTTTGGCTGATACCAAGCGCCTTCGATGCCCGGGTCTGATCCAGGCCGGCCTGACCTCGGGCCTCGGCGAGCAATCGCGCCAGCCTCCTGGACTCATCTCGTTTGACCAGTCTCTCGGGCATCTCGGAAAGGCCGGCCTCCCAACGGGTTCATGATGATCGTTGCGATGTACGTGTCTCGAAGCGGCCGATCGTTCGCATGTGGCGGTCCAAATCTTCCCGGATCAGTCAGGGCGCGTCTCTTGCCCCACAGGGTCAGCCTAGAGCCGAATCCCCTGATGTTCCTTGACGTTTCCGCCGAGGTGTCAAATACAAGTGGTCACGGGGTCAGGTATAAGACCCCTAGGAGCCCACTTCCAACTGATCGCAACAGGGGGAGGGTAATCACTCCCCCCCCGGGTAAACATCCGACGCCGCCAGCGCTCCCCACACCACAACCGAGCAACCACGCGAATCCCCTGCCCCGGGATTTGAGCGACCCGATCCCCCCCGCGTAGAATGAGGTGGTGGAGGCTCCTGATCGGGCGTTCACCATAGCCGGACGCGGGCGCCTGAAGCGGGCGCTTGGGGCATGTGCCCGATCCGGCGACGAATCGCATCGAAGTCACCCCTCAGCCGCACCGCATTTTGAGCTTCGTCCACCTCCACACGCACTCCGAATACTCCCTTCTTGATGGCGCCAACCGGATCAGCGATCTGGTCAAACGGGCGAACCACTTCGAGATGCCGGCGATGGCGCTTACGGACCACGGCTGCATGTTTGGCGCGTGGACGTTTCAGAAGCAGGCCAGGGCCAATGGGCTCAAGCCGATTTTGGGGATGGAGGCTTACGTTGCGCCGGGCGAGCGGGGCGATCGCAAGCGGAGTGAGGACGGGGGGCGGAACTACTTCCACTTGGTGATGCTGGCCCGCGATCGGATCGGCTACAAGAACCTGGTAAAGCTGAGCTCGATCGGGTACACGGAAGGGTTCTACCACAAGCCGCGGGTCGATCGCGAGGTGCTGCGGAAGTACTCGGAGGGCATCATCGTCAGCTCGGCCTGCATGGCCGGTGAGGTGGCGCGCGGGTTGATGGCCGACGACTGGGACATGGCCCGCGAGGCGGCCGCCTGGTACGCCGAGGTGTTCAAGGACCGCTACTACCTGGAGGTCCAGGGTCACGACTCCGAGGGGCAGAAGGGTCTGAACGACAAGATCCTGAAGCTGGGCGATGAGCTGGGGATTCCGGTCGTGGCCACCAACGATGCGCACTTCCTCAAGGAAGACGATCACGAGGCGCA
>JBDNHE010000234.1:0-4851 GCA_041688945.1 Gemmatimonadota bacterium
ATCTCGGCGTGACCCGTTCGTTGAGTCGGCCTCAGGTATCGGATGACAATCCGTTTTCCGAGGCCCAGTTCAAGACCCTGAAGTACCATCCCTCCTTTCCGGGGCAATTCGAAGACAAGGGCGAGGCCAAGACTTTCCTTCAATCATTCTTCCGCTGGTACAACACCGAGCATCGCCACGGCGGCATCTCGATGCTGACCCCCGAGCAAGTCCACTTCGGGCGGGCCGACGAGATCATCGCTCGCCGCACGACCGTGCTCAACACGGCATGGGCCACCCATCCCGAACGCTTCGTCAAAGGTGTGCCGAAGCCCAAACCGCTCCCCGACGCCGTCTGGATCAATCCTCCCCACCCCTCCCTCACTACACAGAAAATTGCTCTCTAATTAATTCCCCAGAGTGTCCCATTGTCGTTGACAGGTTCCGGGGGGCCGGCTCCGGCGCAGATCGATTCGAGGCCTACGAGGTCGACGCAAGCGAGGACGAGATCGACGGTTTCTTCGCGTCGAGCCTCAGGGATGACGGCTGGATGGCGGACACTGTCTTTCCCGGCTACTGGGAGAAGGGGCGCTACCTCATCGCCCTTTCCACCGAAGACCGTCGGTTCCGGATCACCGGGTCCTAGGTCCGATTGTGCTTTGCGGGCCACCACCGAACAGACTTTCCCAAGAGACGGAGTTTCCCGCGTGGAGCGGATGCGACACCGCATTACACCGGGCGCCGCCAGAGCTCACCTCGTTCGCTCCGAGGAACCCGCCTCGCGTTGCGACCGCGTCGGTACCCAAGAACGCTATACGCCATCGCCAGCCGGGATATGCCCACCATGCGGTAGGTAGTTGCGTTGCGGTCCGGAGCTGCTATGCCGCAGGTTCTGGTATCTTCGCGCTCCGATCAGATTGGACCGTTACGACACAAGTTTGAGGCAAGTGGTGAGTATACAGCTTGGGGGGCCTGACCGAGAGACCCGAATCGTTCGACTTCTCCAGTCAAAAACACTCTCGATTTCGGTCGCTGAAAGCCTGACCGTCGGCTTGGTCCAGGCCAAGTTCGGAAGTGTCTCCGGTCTTTCCTCCGTCTTCGCCGGCGGGGTGACCGCATATGACCGGGCAGCGAAGGTCCAGCTTCTCGGCGTGTCCTCTCTCCATGCCAAGTCCGTGGACTGCTTTTCTCAACGCGTCGCAGTTGAGATGGCTAGGGGTGTCTGTGAGCTGTTCCGCTCGGACGTGGGAATAGCGACCACAGGTTTTGCGGAAGGTGTTACCCCAGAAGCGTGGATCGCCCTCTCTCACGGTTCACTCAACCTCAGCTGGCGAGTGCCCTGCCCTGGATTGGCCCGAGACGCGGTCCGGGAGGCCGTCGCCCACCAGCTCCTCGGCAGGCTGGAAGATTACCTGCATGGACTTCCCTGACTTGCGCTCGCGGCCGTACCGTGCAAGATGTAGGTAGCTCCTAGCTGCGGAACGACCGGGTTCCGCCGTGGGTGGTGTATAGCCAGCCCGAACTCATTGACCGGTAATCTGCGCTCGCTAACGCTCGCGCACGATCCAAGTAGGAGTATTCGGTGGCGGGACTAGCGAGTTGGTTCAGCCATCCGACCTTTGGCTCGACGCTCGATCGGACGGTCGAAGCCTTCACACGGAATGAGTACCACTTTGGACGACTGGGTCCAGTCATCTTTGTATGCGGGGGCAAGGATAGCCCTCGTCGGGTCCGACTCAGCGACTACTTGAGACGACAACACACGGACGCGCACATATTCTGGGCCGAAGACGTGTGGCGGGTGATTAGTAACCTCCATGAAGGGGCGAATGCACTCGAGGTAGAGAACGAGCTCGCGAATTTTGCGGACCTCGTCATTGTGATCGGGGAGAGTGTTGGGACATTCGCCGAGATCGGCGCGTTCGCGAGTACGCTGCTCCTTCGCCGTCGGCTCCTCCTCATTCTGGATGCCAAATTCGAGGACGACGAATCGTTTCTGAACACGGGTCCCATCCGGTGGATCGACCAGGATTCCCATTACGGCCCGACGATTTGGACCGACCTTGATCGGATTCTCGGAATCGCCAACGAACTGGATTGCCGTCTCCAGCGAATGCCCAAATCCATCGCAAGGCGTCCCAAGCGACTCGAAGACAGCGGGAAGCATCTACTCTTCTTCGTCTGCGACGTCGTGGCGGTTTTTGGTCCGTGTCAGCATCCGGAAATCCAAGATGTAGTCTCGCGGATCGTCCCATCGGCCGGAATGACGGTCGGTCAGTACCTAGCACTTGCGGTGGCAATGGGGGTCCTTGAAGCAATCCCCACTGACGAGGGTGACTACTTTGTCCGGCCTCTCGTGGACGGTCACCTAAAGTCCTTCCACAGGACCAAGAAGTTCATGGACATTCCAACTCTTCGATCGAAGGTCGTTGCCGCCCGCCTGCGTTCGGACGAAGGGAGACGAACGCTCTTCATCGGGAATGACTCATGACCCTCTTGGCCGACCTCTCGGCGTCACTTCGCATTCCAGCCTCTTACATCGAAGGCTTAGCGGCGAAAGCGGATCATGCCTACTACGAATTCACTATCCGTAAGGCTTCGGGTGGCCTCCGACACATTTCCCACCCATCGAGAGAACTGAAGGCACTCCAACGCTGGCTTCAACACAACCTCATCGACACGTGGCCAGTCCACGAATGCGCATTCGCCTATCGCCGGGGAGTAGGGATTCGGTCGCACGCAGCAGTCCATGCCCGAAGCCGGTACCTACTTCGGTTGGACACCGTCGACTTCTTTCCTTCAATCGGTTGGCGCGATGTCGGGGAGTATCTCTCTTCCCTTCCACGCGGAACTGAAAACTGGACCGCCGAGGACCGGCGTCTCTTCGGCCGCCTTGTTTGTCGGAAGGCGCAGCTCACGATAGGCGCACCGTCCTCCCCGGGACTGTCCAACGCACTTTGCTTCGAACTGGACAAGCAGCTGGTGGCCCTTGCCGCCGAAGTTGGTGCGCTCTATTCGCGGTATGCGGACGACCTCTTCTTCTCGGCAGTAGAGCGCGACTGCCTATGGGAAGTCCCGGACCGAGTGTCCGCCTTGCTGGATGCTCTCGACTGCCCAGGCAATCTCCGCCTGAATCCAGCCAAGACGAGACACTCATCAAAGAAGGGGCGGCGTCAGGTGACTGGCCTCGTGCTCTCTTCGGACGACACCGTTCGCATCGGCCGTCATCGAAAGCGATTCATCCGCGGCCTGATTCATCGCTGGGGCACGCTTTCAGGTGAAGAGAGGTCCCACTTGGCCGGACTTCTCGCGTTCGCAATCGACGTCGAACCCGATTTTCTCAACGCCTTGGTGTTGAAGTACGGCCACGAACGGGTCCGGCAAGCACAGCTTGGGCGAGTCATCACCTAACACGTTTCCCACGGTGAAATGTTAGCATCGCGCGTCCACGTGGGCGGAAGCGCAGGAATATCGCAACAGTTGCCGCCCCGTTTGCGGGCCTTCGCTCCGGTGAATCACGGCCCAATCGCCTATCGCTATTTGAGAAGTACTGACGGGCGTCGGGGTCGGCGAACTCGCCGCTCCGGTTTTCGGGCCCCGCCGGCAATGGTCAAGTCCCGATAAGTGTGTAAAAGCGTGAGAAGCTTCTCCTTCGTGATGTTCGACTAAGCTGCTTTGGTGACCTCCTGGGAGTCGAGGAGAGAGAGGTCCAAGTATCGGCGGTCGCCCCAGAGTTGGGTGGTCCTGATTGCGACAGCGGTGATGAGCCGAAGCGCACTGGCGCGGTCCGGGAAGGCGCCGACGGCGCGGATGCGGCGCTTGATCTCGGCATGCAGGCGCTCGATGGAGTTGGTGGTCCGGAGCCGCGCCCAATGAGGCTCAGGAAACGCGTAGAACTGCGTTGCGGCTGGGAAGCCTCGTTCCAGCACCGCCATGGCCTCGGGCAGCTCCTTGGTCCATCGGGCCTTCATCTCGGCGAGGCGCTTCTTCGCGTCGTCCAGCCCGGGAGCCTTGAAGACGGTCGCAACCTCCCGCGCCACACGCTTGCGTAGGCGATGCGGGACCTTGGCCATGACGTTGCGCTGCAGATGGACGGTGCACCGTTGGCGGGGTACTTCGGGCAAGAAGCGACGCACGGCGGCTGCCAGCCCTGCATGCTCGTCCGCGATCACGAGCTGGACGCCGCTCAGGCCACGATCCAGGAGCTGGGTGAGCAGCTCGGCCCAGCTCGCCTCGGATTCCTCCGGGCCGATCGTGATGCCGAGAAGCCGGCGGTGGCCGTCCGGGCCCACCGCGTAGGCCACGAGCGCGCTCACGTTCTCGACTTTCCTGGCCCAGCGTGCGTCGAGGAACGTCGCATCCAGATACAGGTACGGGTGAGCCCCCTCGATCGGAGCCACGCGAAGCTCATTCACGGCCTCCTCGAGCCGCTTGGCAGCTCGGCTCACCGTCGAGCTCGAGACCTGCTCGCCCATGAGCGCCTCGGTCACGTCGCCCATTTTGCGCTGCGACACGCCGCTCACGTACGCCTCCACGATCATGTCATCGACCTCTTCGCTCCGTCTCCGGTAGCGGCCGATCACGTCCACCGGTGAGCCGCCTTCCCGACTGCGCGGCACCGCGACTTCGATCTGGCCCATACTCGTGAGCAGCCGCCTGAGGAACGTGCCGTTGCGCTGATCGGTTCGGCTGCCAACGCGCTCGAATCGCCGGGCTCCGACCATCGCCTTCAACTCCTCTTCCAACACCATTTCCAGCGTGAGCCGGATCGCGCCCTGAAATAGCGCACGTAGGTCACCCTGTAGCTCTTCTTGCGTTGCACTCTCAACCTCTACGATCTTGTTCATGAGGAAGCTCCTTTTTCGGTGCCGG
>JBDNHE010000235.1:0-3922 GCA_041688945.1 Gemmatimonadota bacterium
CAGCCTGCGTGAGATGATCCGCTCCTGGGAAGATCGGGTGCGGAATGGTCTGGAGCGCGTTCGGCCGGCCGATGAGGCCCGTCGTCTGGCGCGAATCTACGGGGAGGCGTTCAGCCCCGAGTATCGCGCTGCGACGGAGTCAGCCTCGGCCGTGGATGACATCCTCCAGATTGAGGGGATGATCGCGGACGAGGAGCTCGTCAGTGTCGCTCTGGCAAACCGCGAGGACGGATCCGGCGTGTTTGGCGAGGAGCGCACTACCGAGCTCAACCTGTTTCTTCGTGGCTCACAGCTGATCCTCTCCGACTTCATGCCGATCCTGGAGAGTTGCGGCCTGCGCGTGATCGCGGTGAGTCCGTTCAAGGTGGATCTGGAGGGCGACACCAAGGCCATCATCTACTCGTTTGCGGTGCAGGGTCGAGACGGAGGGCTGCTCGATGTCGCGAACCGTAGCGAGTTGCTTGGCCAGGCGATTCTGGCGGTACGGGTCGGGGATTCGTCCACCGACACTCTCAACCAGCTTGTACTAGTCGCCGGGTTGCACTGGCGAGAGGTCGAGGTCCTTCGCGCATATGCGGGCTACGCCTTTCAGCTTGGTGCCGTGGCCAGTCGACTCAGCCTGCCGACGGCTCTGGCACGCTATCCCGAGTTGGCCCGCGCCTTCCTGGCCTGGTTCGATGCCAAGTTCGATCCAGAAGGTGCGGGGGGGATGGACGAGCGAAAGAAGTTGGTGAACGTCGCCCGAAAGACCTACCAGAGCGGTCTGGCCAAGGTTGAATCGCTCAACGATGACCGCGCCCTGCGTCGCTTAGGCGTGATTCTGGATGCCACGCTCCGGACCAACTACTACCGCAACGGTGGCCGAAATCCGACTCGTCGGTCGGGGGGCGTGCCTTACATCTCGTTCAAGCTTGATGCACCCGGGCTTGAGTCGATCAAGCGGTCGCGTCTGCGGTTCGAGGTCTATGTTCGCTCGTCACGCATGGAGGGCGTCCACCTGCGCGGTTCCAACGTCGCACGCGGAGGCATCCGCTGGTCCGATCGCCCAGACGACTTCCGCAAGGAAGTGCTGGGTCTGGTAAAGACGCAGATGGTAAAGAATGCGGTGATCGTTCCGGGTGGTTCGAAGGGGGGATTCGTTCCTACCAGATTGCCCGAGGATCCCGAAGCCCGTGGGGAGGAGGCCAAGGAGCAGTACAAGACGCTTCAGCGGGGCCTGCTCGACCTGACGGACAACCTGGATGCCGAATACAACCTGATCGCCCCGGAAGGGGTGGTCCGCTGGGACGCGCCCGATCCGTACCTGGTTGTGGCTGCCGACAAGGGGACCGCCAGGTTCTCCGATGTGGCGAATGGAATCTCCGAGGAATATGGCTTCTGGCTGGAAGATGCCTATGCTTCCGGAGGCACCAACGGCTATGACCACAAGGTGGTGGGGATCACCGCTCGTGGTGCCTGGGAGTGTGTAAAACGGCATTTCCGGGAGCGCGGAAAGAACATTCAGGATGAGTCATTCACGGTCGCCGGGATTGGCGACATGAGCGGCGATGTTTTCGGTAACGGGATGCTTCTCTCGAAGCAGATCCGCCTGATCGCAGCCTTTGATCATCGGCATATCTTCATCGACCCTGATCCCGATCCCGCGGCCACGTGGGTGGAGCGGGACAGGATGTTCAAGCTGGGGCGCTCCTCCTGGGAGGACTACGACCAGAGCCTGCTCTCCGAGGGTGGGATGATCATCCCGCGCGGAAGCAAAGAGGTGGAGCTGTCGCCTCAGGCGATCGAAGCGTTGGGGATCGACCCCGAGGAAGTCGGTTCCATGGATGGGGAGACCCTGATTCGGGCCACTCTCAAAGCCCCGGTTGAGCTGCTCTGGAATGGCGGGATCGGCACGTACGTGAAGGCTGACTACGAGTCTGACGCCGACGCTTCGGACGCTTCGAATGACGCTGTGCGTATCAACGCTTCCGAACTCCGCTGTGACGTGGTGGGTGAGGGTGGTAACCTGGGCTTCACGCAAAACGCCCGGGTTCAATTCGCTCAGGCCGGCGGGGCAGTGAACACCGATGCGATGGACAACTCGGGTGGTGTGGATCTGTCGGATCGAGAGGTCAACCTCAAGATCCTCCTTCGTCCAGCAGTCCGGTCCGGTGCCCTGGGTCAGGAGGAGCGCAATCAGTTGCTTGAGAAGCTGACCGACGATGTTGCCGAACTGGTTCTGAAGGACAACTGGTCGCAGTCGCTGGCTGTTTCGTTGGACGAATTGCGACAAAGGGACAATCTGGACGACTTCCGCGATCTCATGACCGGGCTGGAGCGGGACGGAATATTGGATCGCGCCTCGGAGTCACTGCCCAGTTTCGAAGACCTCGTGGAACGGACCGAGGCCGGACTGGGACTCGTCCGCCCCGAGCTCTGCGTCCTTCTGGCCTATGCCAAGCTGCGTGTGAAGGCCGGACTCGCCGAAAGCGATCTGGTCGAAGACCCGGCCCTTGAGCGGTACCTCATCGACTATTTCCCGGAGGAGGCTGTCGCCCGCGCCGGAAAGGAATCCTTGAAGGCACACCGCCTGAAGCGCGAGATCATCGTCAGCCAGTTGACCAACGACCTCGTTGATCTGATGGGCGCGACCTTCATGCACCGCGTGTCGCGTGACACCGGTCGGTCCATCGCCGAGGTCGTACGGGCCTGGCTGGTTGCAGCTCGCTTGGCCGGTCACCGCGATATCATGCAGGACATGGCCGCACCTGAGCGCCCGCTGCGCACGGAGGACGCCGATCAGTGGCTCCTCGGGCTCGGACGGGTGCTGGAGCGGACGACGCGATGGGTGCTGAACAATGTCCGCGACGACCTGGAGATGAGTCAATTCATCCAGGAGCATCGCAGCGGCCTCAACGTGCTGATGAAGGGCTACACGGGTTTCGTTGCCGGTCCGGATCGGGATCTCTTCGAGAAGCGAGTTGCCGTGCTGGTTGAGCGGGGCGCGGATCAGAGCTTCGCCGAGCGGCTGGCCACTCTGCGGTTCGTGGACCATCTGCTTGAGATCCTGCGTGTGGCACAGGACTCGGGAGCGCAGCCGTTGCAGACAGGCGAGGCTTTCTACCTGGTGGCCGGCAAGCTCGATGTGCCCTGGCTTCGCGAGTCGATCAGGGGAGCCGCCTCGGACGATCAATGGGAACAGCGGGCGGCGCTTGCACTCAGTGCTGACCTGACTCGGAATCACGATCGCGTCGTGTCTCATCTGATGAGCAAGGTCGAGCTTGATGACGGCGTTGCGGGTGCCCTCAACGCACTCCTTGAGGCCCATCCGAAATCGCTCAGTCGCTACATGCGCTTGATGACCGAGATCAAGGAAGAGGCCGAGATTTCGCTGGCCGGGTTGTCGGTGGCTGTTAGAGAGCTGTCAACACTATCCGACACTTTGTGTTCGTAAGGGCGGCGGGGCATCTCCGCTCTCTGCGTTGGGGTCCGGGGGCCTTCACTGCGAGGTAGCGACTGCTACCTCTCGCTTCGGCCTCCTCCCCCGCCTTGATAGCGGAGCGCCCCGCCACCCTCCACCATTTTCGTAGGGGCGGCGGGGCATCTCCGCTCTCTGCGTTGGGGTCCGCGCGGCACCCTGCGAGGTAGCGCTGCTACCTCTCGGGCGACCGTGCTCCCCCGCCTTGATGTTAGAGCGCCCCACCACCCTCGGCGATTTTTCGGCAGGGGCGGCGGGGCATCTCCGCTCTCTGCGTTGGGGTCCGGGGGCCTTCACTGCGAGGTAGCGACTGCTACCTCTCGTTTCGGCCTCCTCCCCCGCCTTGATGTTAGAGCGCCCCACCACCCTCGGCGATTTTTCGGCAGGGGCGGCGGGGCATCTCCGCTCTCTGCGTTGGGGTCCGGGGGCCTTCACTGCGAGGTAGCGACTGCTACCTCTCGTTTC
>JBDNHE010000236.1:0-5651 GCA_041688945.1 Gemmatimonadota bacterium
GCTCCGCAAGGTGACCAAGAAGCGCGGGTCCTTTCCCACACCGGACTCCGTGAGAAAGGTGCTCTATCTGGCCATCATGAAGGCCAGTGAGCGGTGGACCCGCCCCGTGCAGGACTGGCCCGCAGCACTGAACCACCTGGCCCTCGTATTTCCGGGACGAGTTCCGGTTTGATGAAGCGGCCAGTTACACAGAAAACCTGACAGTCCCCGCGGAACTGCTCGCGGGACTCAGCCATCTGGATCACTCCTGCTCTTCTGTGGCCGACGCCCCGTCATGCTCCATCGGCGGGCTCCACGCGACGGCGGCAAAGGCATCGTCGAGCGGCGTGCCCACCAGGTGATTCGTGTAGTTACTCAGCGTTTTCATGGCGATGCCCACAAGCACCTCGAGGATCTGTGCCCGGGTGTAGCCCTGCGCGAGGAACGCCTCCTGGTCCTCGGCCGTGGGCCGGCCGTGCTTCTTGAGGAGATCAAGCGTGAAGCGTCGAAGCGCCTCGAGGCGGGAGTCCTGCAGGGAAGTGCCCGCTCGTAGTGCCGCGACGTCCTCCTCGTCCATACCCGCCATCGCCGCACCCGCGGAGTGAGCCGCCATGCAGTACGTGCACCCGTTGTGTCGGCTGACCGTCAGCAGAACGAGCTGCTGCTCCACGGGGGTCAGAGAGGTTTCGCCGAAGGCCTCGCCGAGGGCCAGATAGGCCTTGAGGGTCGCGGGAGCCTCGGCCATCGCCCCAGTGAGGTTCGGTAGGAAGCCGAATCTACGACGCGTGGCCTCAAGCATCTCCCTCGACTCCTCGGGTGCGGAGTCCAGAGTGTGGATCGTAAAGTCCTTCATGTGTTCCCCTTGAGATAATATGACCGGTCGTCTTTACAGGAAATCAAAAACAAGTGTGTGGCCTAGGGCCGGAAGAAATCATCGAGTAGAAGAGTGCAACACTCGCGCGCCGCGCGGGCGTACCCCTCGACCTGCATCTGCAAGAGAGCCCCTTCCCAGGCCGAGAAGAGCAGTCCCCCGAGCCGCTCCGCCGGGATGTCCGTGCGCGCCGAGCCCCGCTCCTGCGCCAGGGCGATGAGGCGGCCGAAGCGCTCCCGGACACCCTCCACCCCCCGTGCCAGCGCCCCCCGCATAATCGGGCTCTCTCCTCCGACTTCTGCTCCGAGGTTGCCCAGCAGGCATCCAGACCCCCGCTCCTCATGGGCGTGGAGCTGCCCTCGGAAGAACTCCTTCAGATGCTCCAGCGGGTCGCCCTCGGCCTCCACCATCGCGTCGAGCCGTGCGTGGATCCGCCCGGCGTAGCGCTCGACGGCGGCAGCCCCGAAGGACTCCTTGCTGTCGAAATAGTTGTAGAACGAGCCCTTCGGAATCCCGGCTTTCTGGACCAGCTCCTTGATGCCCGTTCCGTGGTAGCCCTGCCGCACGAACGTCGAGAGTCCGCACTCGAGCAGAGTGTCCCGGACCGCGCCGCCGCGGTGTTGGCTGAGTCGCCCTATCTCGTCCATGGATAACAATATGACCGGTCGTCTCAGGCGTCAAGCGACGGCGCCCTTCGCTCAGGCGAACCCGAACACCCACGGCAGAAGAAACGCCACGACCGCAGCCCAGGCTGCGTAGACCGGGAGGTACCGAGCGACGACCCGCCGCATCTCCTTGAAGTCCGCAGTGTGTCGGAGCACTCGCACGTACGTCGCACAGATCCACGCGAGGTGCGCCATGATGATCAGATTGGCCCCGAACACGACCACGCGATTGGGCGTGAATCCGAAGGAGGCGACCCTGAACACGATCGCCGACAGTACGATGCCACCGATGATGAGCGTGACGAACGCCAGCCCGACGTTGATGTAGTCGAGCACCCCCACCGGCGCGTTCTTGCTCCGCTCGACTATCGAGAACACGGCGATGCCCACTACCACGAGCAATAGGCCGTTGAAGGTGATGAGGAAGGAGCGGTCGAGGAACGGGTTCTGTCCGCCCACGAACGCGACGGCGAGATAGACGACCACCATCACGAGAAAGAGAGGCGCGAAGACACGAGCGAGTACCGCGGCGGCCCCGGGACGGGGCTGGCGGGGGTAGAGGATACTGTGGGTTCTCATCAGCCGGTGCTCCCGGCTGCAAGGGACGCGGCGGCGAAGGCGGAGCCCGGGGCGCGGGCCCGCACCAGAGGAATCACCTGCTCGGCAAATCGTTCCATCTCTTCGAGCTGCGGGCTGAACTGGAGGAGGAGATCCAGCCCAGCCTCCTCAAAGGCCACGATGCGGTCGGCAACCTGTTCCGGGGTACCCACCAGCCCAGTCCGCAGGCCGCGGTTGCTCACCGAGTAGTCCTCCACGCTCACCCGGCGCTCCAGCTTCGTGTTCTCGATCCAGTCCTGATAGTTGGCGTAGCCGGCGGCGCTGGCGCGCACGTCCGTGATGCGCTGCACCTCGAGCCCGGGCCTCCTCCTCGGTGTCCCGGACCACCACGTAGCCCGCGGCCCCGAACCCCATGGGGGCCAACCCCAGATCCCGGCGCCTCCGGGCCATATCGGCGACCTTCTCGCCGATGACCTCCGGGGGATCGCCGTGGGTGAGCCATCCATCGCACGCCCGGGAGATGAGGCTCTTACCCGCCGGCGACTCGCCGCCGGCCCAGATAGTGGGCCGGGGCTTTCGAACGGGCTTGGGCTCCAGCACCGCGTCGTCCACCTGGAAGAACTCCCCCTGGAACGACGCCCGGGACTGGCTCCACATGCGGTCCACTACTTCGAGCCACTCGGCGGTGCGGTCGTAGCGCCGGTCGTGTTCGTCGAAATCCACGCCGTACTGGCGGGCGTCGGTCTTCCACCATGACGACACCACGTTGAGGGAAAGACGTCCGTTGCTGATTTGGTCGATGTTGGCGGCCTGCTTGGCCAAGAGGGACGGCAGGTGGAAGGTGGGCCGCACCGCCACCATGATCTCCAGGCGGTGGGTCACCCGCCGCCAGGGCCGCCGCGGTGCTCTAGCTAGAAGTCTGTTGAAGAAGTGGGGTGCGGCCGCGCGAAGGGGTCTTCGGTGTGTTCAGGGCAGGAACGACGACGAGGCGTAGCGAAAGCTACGGGGAGGAGGAGAGACGCAGCCTGGACCACCGAACCCCCCTTCGCCCTCTGGGTTACGGGCGGCATGGGGCCATCTTCGTCGTTGGACCGCCTCGACGTAGCTGATGTCTATGCCTTCGGCGATCCACCTCGAATCTGGCCCCATGGCGCTCGTAAGGCGGCTCGCCCCACTTCTTCAACAGGCTTCTAGAGGCAATAGCACCGGGCGGAGTGCGACGTTGCCTACGAAACGATCCGATCCCCCACCCGTAGCACGCCCGGCGCCTCGAAGACGATGTTCATTCCAAAGTCCACGTCACCGGACGCGTTCCTCCGAAACGTCGCGAGCGTGTGGAGCGGCTCGACCCCTTTCTCACCCGTGGCTTGGTCTACGAGTGTGGCGGCACACCTGGGGCAGGGACGGAGCCCGTGCGTCGGCACCCCCCCGATGCGCGCGCGACCCCAATCGTCCTCCCCGAAAGCCCCAAAGCCGTCGACCACGAGGTTTGGCCGGAAGCGGCTCATGGGCAACCGCTCTGAGAGCCTGCGGTTGAGCGCCGCCAACGAGGCGTGGGACACGACGAGCGCCGGCGAGGCGTCCGCGAAGCCGCCGCAGACCCGACCTTCACCGGTGACGAGCGGATGGTCGGGTGGTCGGACCGCACGCACGATCCGGCTCGGCTGGCCGAGGAAGTCCGAGATCCACGCCGCGGCCGCGTCACCACAGTCGACGGAGTAGCGGTCGCTGAACCAGACACGCGTTTCCTCATAGCCCTCGGGATCAGGCTCCGCGCGTGGGAGCAGCAATGTACGCATCCCGTCCGTGTCGACCGCCAGCTCCTGGTCGACCAGGTGGGGACGGAGGAGCGCAAGACGCGGATGGGTGCGCTGACTCATGAACCTGCCGTGGGCGTCGACCGCCATCCAGCAGCGATCCCAGCGCAGGCCCACCGAGTCGACTGCGACGGTTTCGACCGCGATACCCGCTGCGGCCTTGAACGGGTAGACGAACAGCCCTGACACGGTCCGTTCGCCCTCAGGATCGGGCCGAGACGCCAACCGGGCTACTCCGCGTCGCCGGAGAGTCGAGGGTCTTCCTCGCTGGGCGTTGCTCGACCGAACCACTGCACCGACGTGGCGAACACCACGAGCAGGGCGGTCTTGAAAAGCGCCCCTGCCAGGAAAGGCACGACCGCCACCCCGACCGCCGCGACCACACCCTGCGACGTGAGCGAGACCAATTGGGTGACCGCACCAACGTAGATCACACACTGGGCGAGCAGCGCCCCCGCCAGGGCACCCAGCCAGTGGCTCCACTTCATCCACACGCGACCCATGACCCAACACGCCGCCGGGTACGCCGCGAGGTACCCGCCGGTCGGGCCGAGCAACCATGGGAACCCGCCGTGTCCGTTGGAGAAGACCGGTGCGCCCATGGCTCCCAGCGCCACATAAGCGGCCATGGCCGCGACGCCCCGGCCCGGGCCGAGCACGACGCCCACCCCCAGCATCGTCAGATCCTGGAGCGACACCGGGATCGGCGTCCCCGGGATCGGCACCGCCAGCTGCGCCGCCGCCGCGACTGCGGCCACCGCGAGCAAGAGGTGGATCGCTTGGAGCCCGGTGTGAGCGAATGTGGCCTCCGGCGCCAGCGGGCCTACGGTCGAGTCGCCTGTGCTCATTCCCATGATGGTGCTTTCCGTCGAATGCGTGGCCCTGGGCTTGCCGGCTGCCGGGAAGGTCCCCCCAGATCGGCAATAACAGGACGGCGGCCCGATGCCGACCCGCCTGATCGTGCGCGTGCCCAAGGGAGAAGAGGTTCAACGGCCCTGTAGGCGCGACGAGCACGGTAGGCCGCCAGGAGCCGAGCAGCAAGGAGGCAGGATTCGAGTGGGTAAGGAGTGAAGGGGCGGAGCGCCGGATGGAAGGAGGGCGCATATGCGAGCGGGTGGAGGCCCTTCACCGATGGGCAGCGAGCGACAGCGGGCTGACAGCGGGCTGAGAAGAGGCCCGGGGTGTCGCGGTGCAGGGATTCGAAGCCATCGACGCAGGGAGGCTCGCGGCTTTGGGATTGGCCCGATACGGCGGTGTTCAGCGTCATGAACGGGGTGCTGTTCAGCCCGCCATCTTTCTGCTCCAGCCACCCGGCGTTGGTGACCGCTGGGATGAGGTATCCGGTAAGCACCATGGGGACGTGGACCCACATGGCCGCCAGCACCCTGCGCATCGCGGCCGTGGCGGCCCTTGATGTCAGCGTCGCCCCGGTCATGGGCGCGATGTTACCCTTCAGGGACAAGCCGTTGTCGAGTCGCCGATCGTCGAACTGGGGTGGAAAGCTGCGTTCAGAAACACGGGTCCGACGAACCGAGAGCGAACCGGTTGCAGGGGAAAGCATCCATTGGATTTCTGGGCTGGGCCGAGTGGCCCGAGTCCCCCGGGATAGGCTATGCACCCCTGGAGAGCCGAACGAAGCGATGGGCCAATGAGCCCCAGATAGAAGGATGGTTCCTGCTCCCGAGCGGAGAACGCCAAGGCTGTGAAGGACTTTCGGACTGCGACACGGACCCGACGAACGCACCCACCCTGAACCGTCGA